>JAITBE010000257.1 GCA_031283755.1 Spirochaetaceae bacterium | reverse complement strand
TCTTCCCCGTCATAGCCGGCCCGGCATTTTGGGTCTTCCCGGCTAAAGCCCGCCGGGGAGCGGCAATTGCCCGGCGGGGGTGCACGACGTGATACAAAGAACGCCACGCCAAAGCGTGCATAGATAAAAGCCACGATCGTCTAGCCCCCGCAGGGCAGCGCCCCCCCATCCCCGGCCTCTTCCCCGTCATAGCCAGCCCGGCATTTTGGGTCTCCCCGGCGGGACTTCGCCGGAAAAGCGCAAAATGCCGGGTTGCGGTCCATTGACATTCAGCCTCCCTCTGCTTACACTTTTGGTGGTTTTGCACTGGGGCCAATCCTAAAACGCGGCTCGTTGGGGGATTGTTCCCTTGAAAAAAACTTACTAAATACGTATTATTTATGAGAATGCACCGGCGTTAGGTTTGGGTGAAAGGGGGGGATGATCGTTCAGGAATTATTACGCTTGGAAGGAATTGAGAAGCGATTCGGCGAGGTGGAAGTACTGCGGGGGCTTGATCTTTTCGTAAATGCCGGCGAATTTATCACCCTGCTGGGGTCTTCGGGGTGCGGTAAAACCACCACCCTCAGGATCATCGCGGGACTTGAACAGGCCGATAGGGGCCGGGTTTTCCTCGCGGGATCGGAGGTGACCAATCTGGAACCAAACAAGCGGGATGTAAATATGGTTTTTCAAAACTATGCCCTGTTTCCCCACATGAGCGTGGAAATGAATATTTCCTACAGCCTCAGGCTGAAGCGCCGGTCCAGGGGGGAGATAAAAAAGGCCGTGGGGGACGCCCTGGAACTGGTACAGCTTTCAGGGTATGAGCGGCGGATGCCCCAGGAGCTTTCCGGCGGGCAGCGCCAGCGGGTTGCCGTGGCCCGGGCGGTGGTAAACCGGCCCAAGGTGCTGCTCCTGGACGAACCCCTGGGCGCCCTGGATCTGCAGCTCCGCCGCCAGATGCAGGTGGAATTAAAGGGGCTTCAAAAACAGTTGGGTATTACCTTCATTTATATAACCCATGATCAGGAAGAGGCCCTGAATATGTCGGACCGGATCGCGGTGATGCGGAACGGCCGTTTTGAACAGATCGGTTCCGCCACGGAGGTCTACGATTATCCAAAAACGAGTTTTGTTGCCCGGTTTGTGGGAAACGCGAACATCTTACCGGGAACCGTTATCGCCCGGAAACCCGCGGCAACAGGAAAGGAAATCCTCACCTTTGAGCATCCCGCGGGCCGCGGGGGAGTTGAAGTTCCCTCAGCCGGTCCGCCGGACGGGCAGGGGATCGCGGTGGCGGTCCGCAGCGAATATATAGAACTGCGGCCGACGGAGGGCCCCCCTGCCGGGTCCGAAGGGCTGGCGGCGGCGATCACCGGGAAGAGTTTTGCCGGGGGCCAGCTCCGGATTACCGCGGCCCTCCGGGGAGGGGGGGAGGTTACGGCCAGCAGACACGGGATAGATTCCCTCCTGGAGATTGGACAGGAGGTATGGGTATCCTGGCCGCCGGAGCGGGCGGTACCGGTGGATATGGAAACCCCCCATGGGTAAGATCATCAAAACCCCGGTTATTTCCCGGCAGCGGCTTACCCGGGTCGAGCTGTTCGCGGTATTGCCCCTGTACATTTTCACCCTGGTTTTTGTCCTGGGGCCGTTGATCTATATGTTGATGTTGAGTTTTATGTCCCGTTCCGGCGCCTGGGGGGTGGCTTCGATATTTACCCTGCGGAATTACCGGCGGATCTTTGAACCTATTTATCTGGAAACCTTTGTCCAGTCCACTAAGCTGGCCCTGCTCAGTACCTTCCTGGTGATCCTCATCGGATACCCCTTTGGTTATTTTATGGCCCGCTTGGGCGGAAAATGGCGGAACCGGCTCATGATGTTCCTGATCATCCCCTTTTGGACCAGCTCTTTGATGCGTCTCTACGGCTGGATCATCGTATTCCGGGCGAACGGGGTATTGGACTCCATCCTGCTGTCCCTGGGCATCACCGGGGAGCCCTTAAAATTGCTCTATACCTACCCCGCGGTGGTAACCGGTATGGTCTATGCCCTCTCTCCCTTTATGATCTACTCGGTGTATACCAGCGCGGAAAAGCTGGACTGGAACCTGGTCGAAGCCGCCCGGGACCTGGGGGCTTCCTCCTTCCGGGCTTTCTGTACCGTCAGCTTCCCCCTCACCATGCCGGGGCTTTTTTCCGGGGTGGTCCTGACCTTTATCCCCTCCATGGGCCTTTATTTTATCGCCGACATCCTGGGGGGAAACAAGGTGGTGCTGGTGGGGAACCTGATCCAGGAACAGCTTATGAAGGCCCACGACTGGCCCTTTGCCGCTTCCTTAAGCGTGGTGCTGATGGCGATGACCAGCCTTTTCCTCTATTTATACCGCCGGCTTACCCGGTCCGGGGAACTGGAGGGGCTGGTATGAAACGCCGCCTCCCAAGCCGGCGGTTAAGCCGCCGGATCTCCGATTTTTACCTCCTTTTGATCCTGATTCTGATGTATGTGCCTATTTTGCTGGTCATCGTTTATTCCTTTAACGCCGGCCGCCTGAGTTCCGTTTGGAACGGATTTTCCCTCCGGTGGTACGAGGACCTTTTCAGGGACCGGTCCATGTTCCAGGCCCTGTGGAACAGTGTGGTCCTGGGCCTGCTCAGCAGTTTTGCCGCCGCGATTATCGGTACCCTGGCCGCGGCGGGGATGTCCCGGGTCCTGCCCCCGGGGGCCAAGGTGATGGAGTACCTTTCGCTCCTGCCGATTATGGTCCCCGAAATTATCCTGGGGATGGTGTTTCTCGCCTTTTTTTCTCTCCTGGCCCTGCCCTTTGGGATGGTCACCCTGGTCATCGCCCATACCGCCATCTGCGTTCCCTATACCTATCTTCTGGTAAAAGCCCGGATCGTGGGGATGGATAAAAGTTATGTGGAAGCCGCCAAGGACCTGGGGGCCGGTGAAATGCGGGCCTTTTACGATATTACCCTGCCCCTGATACTGCCCGCCATTGTTTCGGGGATACTTATTTCCTTTGCCATGAGCTTTGACGATGTAATTATCAGTGTCTTTGTGGCCGGGGTGCATACCAACACCCTGCCGATAAAAATCTATTCCCAAATAAAAACCGGGGTTACCCCCAAAACCAACGCTTTGTGTACCCTGCTGTTTGCCGCTACCGTGGTCCTGGCTACTTGTTCAGCCCTTGTCGCCCGGTCCCTTAACAGCGACCGCAGCATAAAAAAATCATAGGAGAAATCACATGAAGAAAAACAGTTTTGCTTTGATTGCCCTTGTCTTCGCCCTCGTCTTTCCGGCTGTCGTAAGCGCCGGAGGTTCCAAGGCCAAGAGTACCGCCAAGAAGCAGCTCACCCTTTTTACCTGGGAAGCGATGTTCCCCCAGGAGATCCTCGACGGCTTTGAGGCGGAAACCGGCATTACCGTCAATTATGTT
>JAITBE010000250.1 GCA_031283755.1 Spirochaetaceae bacterium | reverse complement strand
TCGCTCATCTTTGTGCCTACCGGATGGGGTTAGGTCCATATCATAGTTAACCCCCTTTGTGAAAAATGCCGATATTGTTATCGTATGAATGCCCTTGCCGTCTTATATGGAGGCAGCCTTTCGGAGGCGGCCTTGGAAAATGTTTTCTCCGGTAAAAATGCCCTGGATTGCGCCCTGGAAAGGGCGGGATCTTTTCCGGGGGTGAATAAAATCGTCCTGTTAACGGGGGAGGACTTAGAAATTGAAAAAGTTTCCGCTGTCCTTGGGCAAAGGCATTTTGAAGGTATTACCCGGCCGGTATGGACCAAAAAGCTCCTCCTGGATACCCTGGCCGATATTTCCCAAGGTTTTGACCTTACCTATTATGCCTGGGCGGATTGCCCCCTGTTGGACCCTGTTCTTGCCGGGGCTATCCAAGAACGGCATACCCGTTATGGAGCGGAATACTCCTATGCCGACGGCTGGCCCTATGGTCTGGCTCCGGAACTTCTCTCCCCGGGTACGGCGGGGATCCTTTCAAAAATTCTGGGGGATTCCGATGGACCGGTGGATCGGGACGCGGTCTTTTCCGTAATCCAGCGGGATATTAACTCCTTTGATATAGAAACCGAAATTTCCCCGGTGGATCTCCGGCAATACAGGCTGAACCTCACGGCGGATTCAAAACGGAACCTGCTCCTCTTAACCCGCCTGGTTTCAGCGGGACTTTCCGGCGCCCGGGGGGTGGAGGGGATCCTCGCTGAAAAGCCCGAACTTCTCAGAACCCTCCCGAATTTTTTTCCGATCCAGGTTTCCGGTCCTTGCCCGCAGCATTGCGAGTTCTGTCCCTATCCCCGGCTCGGTCCCCGGGAAGGTTTTATGGATATCCGCCACTTTGAATCCCTGCTGGATAAAATCGTAAGCTTTTCCGGCGATGCGGTGATAGATCTTTCCCTTTGGGGGGAATTATCCCTCCATCCCTATAAGGAGGAATTGATCCGTCTGGTCTTAGACCGGCCAAGCCTCTCCCTGGTGATTGAAACCTCCGGTATCGGTTGGAAACCGGAGGGGCTGGAAGCCCTGGCCGATTCCGCGGCCAGGGCAAAAAAACGGAAGAACTCCATGGCCCCTCTTTCCTGGATAGTCTCTCTGGATGCCCAGGATCCGGAACAATACCGGAAACTCCGGGGTCAGGGGTATACTGAAGCAATAGAATGTGCAAAAAAACTTTTAAACCTTTTCCCTCGGGACGCCTATGTTCAAGCGGTCCGGATTAAAGGGTTTGAGGATGATATCGAACAGTTTTACCGGACCTGGAAAAAAACCGGCGCCCATATAATCATCCAAAAATACGATGATTTTTGCGGTTTTCTTCCGGATCTACAGGCCTCGGATCTTTCCCCCATCCAGCGCCGGCCCTGCTGGCACCTTATGCGGGACATGGTCATAACCCTGGATGGAACAGTTCCCGTGTGCCGGGAAGAACTTTCCGGCGGGCGAAATCTGGGAAACGCCCTACAGGATCCCTTGGAACTTATCTGGTCCCGGGGAGAAAAATTTTATATGGAACAGTGTATCCCGGAATATTCCGGAGTGTGTACGAGGTGTAATGAATACTATACCTACAATTTTTAATGATACCATGCCTTCCTATACCGCCGTAGGCGGTATAGAACGGAACGCCTCCACGGGGCTCTCGGCAATTCTTCTCAACCGGGACGGAAGATACCCCCGGCGAACCCTGTTTCAGGAACTTGAAAAAATAGGGTTCGACTATATCATTTCCATGGAAGGTCCCCAGGAACGGTATGATATAGAGGAATTATCCGGCCGGTTCCCCTCGGTACGGTTTATCCTCCTCAAAGAAATGATAAGCCCCGGGGAACAGATAAACCTGGCGGTTTCCGAATTAACCAGCCCCCTCTTTTTTGTACTCTGGAATGATCTGCGCCTTCTCTATGGGGGAGGGGCGGAAAAAATAGTGAGTCGTTTTTTATATAACCCGGAACATTTATCCCAGGGGAATCAAAAAAACACCGGTCAACGGCTTTGTACGGTTCCGGTTATTCAAAATTCCCATTATGAAACGCTCCCGACCCTGATTACCCCGGCGTTTTTACAAAAAAACCTTAAGACCTTCCCGTTTGCCCCCCTTAAGGAAGGGTTACCCACCCTGTATCCCTTTGACGGAGTGGGAATTTATGACCGGGATCGTTTTGTCATGCTTGGAGGATTTGACGGAACCTTAAAAACTCCCCATTGGCAGCTCATGGATTTTGGTTTTCGGGCCTATCTTTGGGGAGAGGAGATCCAATGTACCCAACTGGTCCGGTTGTGTTATGACGGAGAAGTTCCTGAGGAGGATAGTACTGCCGAAAAAAGCTACCGGCGTTTTTATCTCAAAAATTTAGCGCCGGTATTCAGAGGTGACAGCGCCTATATCCCCTTCCGGCGTTTTCCGGGTTACTTTTTCAGAACCGGCATCGATCCCTTTTCCGCCTGGGAAGATTTCTCCGCGGCCCGGCGCTGGGTCAAGACCAACCGTTTCCGTTTTCGAACCGATGCCCGGGTGATAACCGACCGCTGGGTCCATCCTGAATCATGACCGCCCTGGTTCTTCAGGCGCGGCTTGATTCCAGCCGCCTGTACCGCAAGGCCCTGTTACCCCTGGACGGAAGGCCCCTCATTTCGTTGGTAATGAAGGCCTTAAAAACCGTTCCCTGTGATCTTCATATCCTCGCCTGTCCTGAGGATAGTTTCCGGGAATTCCGTTGTCTGGCGGAAGCGGAGGGATTTGAGCCGGTCTCCGGTCCCAAGGAAGATGTTTTGGGCCGTTACGCTCAGGTGATCCGTTGTTTTACCCCGGAGCGGATCATCCGGGCCACCGGGGATAATCCTTTTGTATTTGCCGATGCCGCCGCTGCCATAAACCAAGAAGGGACAGAGCTCAAGGCGGACTATGCCGGATACAGCGGCCTTCCCTACGGAGCCGGGGTAGAATCGGTATCCGCCGAAGCCCTCCTTAGGGCGGAACGGGAAGCCGCCGCCCGGACCGAACGGGAACACGTATGTCCTTACCTCTACGGCCACCCTGAATTATTCCTTCTCCACCGGCCCCTGGCCCCCCTGATCTGGCGGGATCCTTCCCTCCGGCTTACGGTGGATACCCCGGAGGATTATCAACAAGCCCAAGTCCTCTCCCGGGCCTTGACAAAAGCTTCCCTGGGAAGAGCGCGGTATCAGGGGGAGGCCATTATCACTATAGCGAAAGGACTCTTCCGGGGAACAGGGGAGCCTCTATGAAAGCCGGACCGATTTTGGTGATTCCCGCCTTTGAAATCGGCAGGGGAGGGGGACATCTGATCCGGTCCCTCACCCTGGTACGGGATCTCCGTTTTCTTGACAGGGAAGCCTATCTTTACCTGCCGGATATTCCCGGGGAAAGGGTTGACCCGGATTATCGTTGGGATATCACGGATTTCGTAGCATCCTTTGATTCCGCCTGGATGATAGATACCCGCCAAAGACCGGAAGAGAAAAAATGGGATCTGATCATAGTGGACAGATTTAAAGTTTCGCCGGAGGAATTCCGGCTCTGGTCTGCCTGGGGGCCCCTCATGGGTTTAGATGAGGGAGGCCCCCGGCGGGATGATTTTGATTTCCTCCTGGATCTGCTTCCCGGCCCGCCGGGATACTCCCCGCCCAATATAACTTCCCCGGACCTTCTCCCTCTGCCTAAAAACAGGCGTTCTTCTTTTTTTACCCCTCC
The DNA here is from genome assembly GCA_031283755.1 of Spirochaetaceae bacterium. GTDB lineage: Bacteria > Spirochaetota > Spirochaetia > Treponematales > Breznakiellaceae > JAIRMO01. The sequence goes on along the minus strand of JAITBE010000250.1, from coordinate 13,896 downwards.
CTATGCCGGACAGGGCTCGGTTCCGGAAGATACCCCGGCTCCCTTTAAGGTTCTCATAAGCTTCGGCGCCGAAGACCCCGCAGGACTTTCCCTTTCCGCAGCCCAAGCCTTGGTTAATCCCAGGGTAGAACTTACCCTTCTCTTAGGCGGCTTGAATACCAAAACCGCCGACCCGCAAGTTCCGGCGGAATATATGGGGATCCGGGTTTTGAAAAAAACCGGAGAACTCCGGGAGAAACTCGCCGGATATGAACTCCTGGTTACCCATTTTGGGCTTACCGCCTTTGAAGCCCTCCATGCCCGGGTGCCGGTACTCCTGGTTGCTCCCGGTCCTTACCATGAAAAACTGGGACGCCGGGGAGGATTTGTTTCCGCGGGAATCGGCAAAAAAGGTATAAAGCAGCTTGCCCGGTTTGTATATAAAAAAAACCGGCTCGATCCCCCAAAAATATATAAAATAGCCGCGGCGTCTGAAAAAATTGCCCGCCGATACAATCTTGACGGAGGGCAGCGGCAAAATCTCTCCTCTTTTCTCCGGGACGTTACCCCCATGCTCCCATCCGTTTGTCCGGTCTGCGGCGGCGGGGGGTGCCGGGATCATCGGGTACTCGCCCGGTTTCCCCGGAGAACCTATCGATCCTGTCCCCGCTGCGGTATGGTCTATATGCTCCGGCTTTCAAAGCCTTCAATAAAATATGAAACCGATTATTTTTTTGGGGAATATAAACAACAATACGGAAAAACGTACCTGGAGGATTTTTCCAACCTGGTACGGATGGGAAAAATCCGGCTCCGGCGGATCCAATCCCTTCTTTCCCGGCCGGAAGAAAAGATGCTCCTGGATTTAGGCTGCGCCTACGGTCCCTTTCTCACCGCGGCCAGGGATGGGGGGTTTTCTCCGGTGGGTATGGATCCCGCGGAAGATGCCATCCGTTATGTCCGGGATGAATTAGGCTTCTCCGCTTTTCAGGGCCTTTTCCCTGAGTTACCCCCGGAATTCCAGAACCATAGTTTTGATGTAATCACCCTCTGGTATGTGATTGAACATTTTGAAGATCCCCGGCGGGCTTTGAGAGAGATAAATTGTCTCCTTAAACCCGGCGGGGTCCTGGCCTTTGCGACCCCTTCTTTCGGAGGAATCTCCGGCCTGAAATCTCGAAAAAAATTCCTTGAAAAAAGTCCCTCCGACCACTGGACCCTTTGGCAGCCTTGCCGATGCGGAAAAATTCTGGATTCTTTTGGATTTAAGGTAAAAAAAATTCTGATAACCGGCCATCACCCTGAACGGTTTCCCTTGGTTGGGCCTTTTTTGACTAAAAAGACCGGCTGGGCCTATTGTTTTTTTTATTGGATCAGTGTGGTTTTTGGCCTGGGGGATACCTTTGAAGTATACGCCGTAAAAAAAGCTGAAGGAGAATAGTTCCATGATCTTTACCCATAATGAACGGATTTTGATCCTTGGCGCGGGAATTATGCAAGGCCCGGCCCTACGGATAGCCAGGGAAATGGGGCTTAAAACCGTGGCCGTAGACGGGGATCCCCAGGCCCCTTGCATCTCCCTGGCGGATCGTTTTGAGTGTATTGATTTAAAGGAAAAGGAGAAGATTACCGCTTTTGGACGATTACTCCGGCTTGAAGGGGGGCTTTCAGGGATAATGACCGCGGGAACAGATTTTTCCGCCTCCGTTGCCTACGCGGCGGAAAAATTAGGGCTGCCGGGGATCCCCTATGAAGCGGCCCTCAACGCCTCCGACAAAGAACGGATGCGTCAGTGTTTTAAACAGGCGGGACTACCCTCGCCGGAATTTATGGTCCTCCGGGAAAGTCCCCGGCCAGGCTTTATCCTTCCTTTTGGGTATCCGGTGGTGGTAAAACCGGTGGATAATATGGGAGGCCGGGGCTGCCGCCGGGTGGATTCCCCCGCCGGCCTGGAACCGGCGGTAAAGGATGCCCTCAGATTTTCCCGATCCGGCAGGGCCATAGTGGAAGAATACATGGACGGGCCGGAATTTTCACTGGACGCCGTGGTATATCAGGGAGAAGTTACCCTCTGCGGTTTTGCGGACCGGCACATTTTTTTCCCCCCATATTTTATCGAAATGGGCCATACCATGCCCAGCGAACTGGAGGAAAAATTTCAGGCTCAGGTAGTAGAGGTTTTTACTGCGGGAATCCGGGCGCTGGGTATTACCCTGGGAGCGGCCAAGGGGGATCTCAAACTTAGTTCCCGGGGTCCCATGATTGGTGAAATCGCCGCCCGTCTCTCCGGAGGGTATATGTCGGGCTGGACCTATCCCTATGCCTCCGGGGTGGAACCCATCCGGGGGGCGATCCTCGCCGCCCTGGGAAAAAAGCCCGAAACCCTGGCTCCCTGCCGGAATTGGACCAGCGCGGAACGGGCCTTTATCTCTATCCCCGGCAGGATCCGGTCTGTCCGGGGAGTGGAGGAGGCGGGATCCGCCGAACATATCAAGAACCTGTTCCTCAGAGTCAAGACCGGAGATCGGGTCCGCTTCCCTGAAAATAACGTGGGTAAGTGCGGTAATGTCATCAGCGCCGCCCCATCCCGGCAAGCCGCCATTACCGCGGCGGAAAGGGCGGCCTGTTCCATCGGGATCCGCCTGGAAGCGCCGGATGAGGAAACAGAAACCTTCCTGGCCGGAGGTCCTTTTCCCGGGACTGAAAATCCGACGGCCCATATTCCCCCTGCTTTCCGGGTTTCCCCCGTTATCCTGGACCATCTTTCCGTTCTGCCGGAACCGCTGGTTCCCTCCGGCGGAACAGAGGATTTTTTCATCCTTCCCTTTCCGAAATTCACCGAATCGGGTATCCTGGATTTTATGGGTAGATCCGTAGAAACATCCCTTGGTATGGTACGGAATTTAACCGGATTTTCTCTTCCTGTAGGGGTGGAAGGCGGTGAAGACCGGATCCCCCTGGGCCGAAGCTTTTGGTCCGCCCTGATCCGCGGCGGCTACCAGGGCGGGGCATATTGGGTGGACCGTCTGGTTTATGAAATAAAAACCGGGAGGAACCTTGAGTCATTATGACCGGTTTAAAAAAATGGCGGGGTATTTTTTTATTCCTCATGGTATTCCCCGGGGTTTTTCTTTCCGCGCAAAGAACGGATCTGCCGTCTCCTCAAAAAGATAAAAAAATTCTCGCCCTGGACGAAACTTTGAGCCGGCTTGGGGCGGAGCTTTCCTGGGATCCCTTTTTTCATTCCGGGATTTTATCAGTTTCCGGACATTACGCCGTTTTTGAGGCGGGGAGCGCCGGAGAGGAGGGGTTTCTCTTGGTTGACGGCCGGGAACTCCTCCGGGTTCCCACCCCCTACCTGGAACGGGGAACGCTCCGTTTCCCTGAAATTTTTGTGGTTTCCCTCAAAAATATGCTGGACGCCGCCATTCAGGAGGACCGCAGCCGGTTCCGGATTGCCGCGATCATCCTGGATCCTGGTCATGGCGGCAAGGATACCGGAGCGGTGGGGAATCATGTAATAGATGGAAAACAGGTCCAGGTCGTTGAAAAGGATATTACCCTCAAGGTTGCCCGGGATATTCATTCCCGGTTGACTTCGGCTTTTCCTGATAAACAGATCCTCCTTACCAGGAACAATGATACCTATCCCACCCTGGAAAAACGGGTAACCATAGCAAATTCGGTTTCCCTTAAGGATAATGAAGCCATTCTGTTCATATCGATCCACGCCAATGCCTCGCTGAATAAAAATGCCCGGGGATATGAGGTATGGTATCTTACTCCGGAATACCGCAGAACCCTCATTGACGAAGAAGCATACGATGATTCCGCTGAAATTATATCCATCCGTAATACCATGCTGGAAGAGGAGTTTACCACTGAAAGTATCATGATGGCCCAATTCATCATGAACCGTTTTAATGAGCAGATAGGCTCCCTTTTGCCTTCCCGGGGTATTAAAGCGGAAGAATGGTTTGTGGTTCGGAATGCCCGGATGCCTTCGGTGCTGGTGGAATTAGGGTTTGTCACCAATGAAGAGGACGCCCGGCTTATGACCAGTGATGCCTACTTGAAGAACTTTTCAGGAGCGATCTATAATGGTATAATAGATTTCGTAACCATGTTTGAACGATCCGGAGGATTTACCGCTATCCCATGAAGATGGAAAACAAGGAAATTTTCCTAAAATCATTCTTTTTTTTCAGGGAAAAACCGAAAAGGCGTTTGATTTATCTTTTCATTTTAGCCGTTTTTGCCCTGGTTGAATTTATTCAAACCGGGCTTGTCAGAAAAACTCTGATGTTTTATACTATTGAAAAGGGAAATACGGTGGTAGAAGAGCGTTTTTTTCCCCGATCCGGTTCCCGGGAAGCTGATATAAGGCGATACGTCGAAGATGTCCTTCTTGGTCCGGCTATCCCGGATGCAGTCCCTCTTTTCCCCCGGGAAACCAGGCTTGACTCCCTTTTATACCGGGGAGATACCCTCTATGTCGGTCTATCTGAAGCCGCGGCCTTGCCTCCGCTGGAAGGGGGAAATATTTTTACGAATCTTCATGTTTTATATTCAGAAATTCGACAAAATTTCCGATATATAAAGGATGTTAAATTTTTTATTAAAGGGAATGAAATTTTTTTACGGTAATTTTTTTGAAGATATTTTATATAAAAGGGGGAAATACACGAAAAAGCGTTGACAAATTAAACGTATCTCGTATACATTTATTATTGAGATTAAGGAATTCTATGTATTTAAAGGAGCTTTGAATGAAACGGATGTTCATTCTTGTCGCCATCGCGTTGTTTATCGTTGGATCATTGTTTGCCGAGGAAGCCATATTAATTGACTTCTCTAAACTCACGGCGGATATTGTTGCCAACCAGGATAATCAACCAACTCAAAACCGTGCGACCGCGATGGATTATGCCAATGTCGCCGGCGGCAGTTTCACTACCGAACAAAAAACGGTGATGAAGACCTCCCTTGCCATAACCAACTGGGATGTGGTACTTGCCTCTTCTTCCCGTACTGTGGGGAATCAAGTCAATAGCTATACTTTGGAAGCCCCTTCCAAGCAGTGGGGTACTGTAATGGGTGTCCGGATACATTTTCCTGTGGAAAATTGGAATTCCTGGGCCATTATAAAACCGCCCTTTGATATTCCGGCCTTTGAACCCAGGGCGGAAGTTGACGATGACGGGAATATCCAGGAAGCGGAAGGAGACGGAATTACCGGCCCAAGTCGTTTTGAAGAGGGTTATGGGGTTGTAAAAAATGTGGGAACCATTAAATCCATAGCGGTTAATGCCTATGGCCTTAATTTTCCCCATTCCCTGTCCGCTATTCTTATTGATGCCCAGGGAAACAGCCAGACTGTGTTTATGGGTTATTTAAACTATGATGGCTGGGGAGAACTCCGGTGGGATAATCCTGGCTATATTACCGAAGTTCGGAACCGGGAATTACGGTTGTATCCCCTTTATCCTCAATCGACTCCCTTTGTAAAATTTGGTGGATTCTTTATCCAGCGCGACGGCGCTAAAGACGGGGGAGATTTTATCGGTTACTTTAAGGATGTAAAGATCATCTACGATAAAGCGGTGCTGGATACCGAACGGGATATTGATGATGAAAGCCTCTGGAACATCATCAAAGAACGGGAAACCGCAAAGAAGGTATGGGAAATGGAGCGCTTTGGGCATGAGCAGGTACTACGTTATCTGGAATCTCAGAAACAAGCGACGGAGAATACCTTTACTCCTACACCAACAAACAATGAATAAGGTGAGGTTGTTTCAAAAGGTCAAATTTTGAAAGGACACCCTTAGATTTAAGCGGAAAAGCGGCTGCCCTAATTGACGGTTAACCGCTTTTCCCTAAGTCAGTTTCAAAACCAACCGGGTTTTGAAACTGACCCAACTGTCCAAAAAATCACTTTGATTTTTTGGACAGTTTTTTTTGTAATCGGGGCTTTTAATATTTCGGGCAGGAATCAATGAACAATACCGGACTACCTGATAAAAATAGCTTACAGGAGATTTATGAAAAGCACCAGGAAATACGGGCCATGGTTTCCAAGGATCTGGAGGATCTCATCGAAGAAGCGGTCTTCCGTCTGCCGTCCCGTCCTACCGTTAAGGGGCGGATCAAAGATTTTTCCAGCTATTATAAAAAATATATAAAAATTCTGAAAGAAAATTCCTATGCTAACGATCCGCCCTTGATTACTGATTTGATCGGGATCCGGATCGTATGCCCGTTTATCGATGATATACCCATAGTCGAGGAAGTTGTCAAAAAGAAGTTTGATGTTCTTGAGGTTGACCGTAAAGGAGCCGATTATACCTTTAAAGAATTTGGATATGAATCTACCCATTTATTAATAAATATTCCCGATACGATCCTGGAGGAACGGGGCGCCTGCGGAGTGGGGGTAGTGGAGATTCAGATCCGTACTATTCTTCAGGAGGCTTGGGCGGAAGTAGAACACGAACTGGTATATAAGGCCGAATTTACCCCCTTTGACGAGCCGATGAAGCGTAAATTGGCGGCGGTTAACGCCAGTCTCGCCCTGGCGGATATCACCTTTCAAGAAATCAGAAACTATCAACGGCAGCTCAACGGAGAATTGGAAAAACGGCGGGATTCTTTTTTTAAAAAGATTGAAGAATCCATTGACAGCCGTTTATTCAGTGAAGAACAGCAGGTGGAGGAGGGAAAAGATTACCGGTTGGAATCCCTGCAGGCTGAAAAGGTATCCATTGATGATTTGCTCCTCAACGCCCTCTATGCCCATAATAAAAATAAATTTGATGACGCGATACGGTTCTACAGCCGTATCCTGGAAATGAAGCCCGATAATTTTATTGCATCCCTTATCTATAAACACCGGGGGATGGCGAATTTCGCCCAATCCTATTATGAAGACGCCGTCGAAGATTTTTCACGCTCATTGGAACTGGACCCTAAATCCTATAAGGCCGCCTATTACCGGGGAGTGGTCAGATCGGTGGAACAGTATTATGCCGCGGCTATTGACGATTTTACCCTAGCCCTCACGATAAACCCCTACCAAAATTTCTGTTTTTACCGCAGAGGACAGGCCTACTACCACCTTGGCGACTATCCCCAGGCATTAGCGGACTGTGAATCCGCACTGGTGTTGGACCCTGATTCCGATCAGATTAAAAAATTCAAGGCTTTGCTCTTGGAAAAGTTAAGAATGTAGCGTTTTTTAAAATATGACATATTGAAAAAGCCTCTATAAGTTTTTTGCCACAGGTCTTTTAAGGGGCATACCGGCGATTGATGTTTTTCGCTATTTCCAGAAGTTTTTCCCGCTTATTGAGTTCCGGGTCGTCTATCACCGTTTCCAGGAGTTCCCGAAGGATTATTCCCATACGGGGTCCCGGTTTTACCCCGATATCCTGTAAATCCTTGCCCGATACCGCCAGGTCCTTGAGGGAAAAGACCCTGCCCTGGGCCAATACCCCGTCAATACGGTTTATGAAAGGAACGAGGAAGTCCCCATCGGGTTCTACTCCGGCGGCGGCATAGGAATCGGCCTTTCTCAATTCCAGGAGATCCCGGATTTTATCTTCCCCCACCCGGATAACGAACCGTCGTACCGCCGCATCGCTCCAAGTTTCTTCATAAAAAAACATATGTTCCGTAACCAGGTGAACCACTCCTTCTATGACGGCATGGGGGTAACGGAACCGCGTTAAAATATTCCGGGTCAGCCGGGCAGATTCCCGTTCGTGGTGGTAGAAGGTCCATATTCCCGATTCATCCGTTTTTCTGGTCAGGGGCTTACCGATATCGTGGAAAAGGCTCGCCAGCCGTACCTGTAGGGGAGCGTTTTTCCGGGCGGAATAATCACCGGCCAAGAGGGAGTGGTCCAACACATCAAAACGGTGAAATCCCTTCTGCGGGATGCCCCGGCAGCGTCCCAACTCGGGCAGTAAAAGTTCCAGGAGCCCGGTTTTTTCCATAAGTAAAAAAGCAATGGAAGGTTCCCCGGCGGCGATGATTTTGTCCAGTTCATCCCGGATTCGTTCCGGGGCGACCCGGGCGGTAATATCCAAGGCGCCGGGAATGGCCGCCAAGGTGAGGGGTTCCACCTCAAAACCCAGCTGAGCGGCGAACCGAACTGCCCGTAACGGCCTGAGTCCATCCTCACGAAATCGTTCTTCCCCTTGTCCTACACAACGGATAATCCGTTTTTTGATGTCCTCCTGCCCGCCGAAAGGATCCACCAGCGGCCCTTGGGGCAGAGCAAAGGCAAGGGCGTTCATGGTAAAATCCCGCCGGGACAGATCCTCCTCTATGGCGGCAGTATACCGGACTTGATCCGGATGGCGTCCATCGGTGTAGGCGGACTCGGTACGGAAGGTGGTAATCTCCAGGGAATGTCCCTTATAGTGTACGGTGACGGTACCGTGGTTTATTCCTGTAGGAATGACACGCCGGAACATGGTCATAACTTCCTCCGGCAGAGCATCGGTGGCAAGATCCCAATCCTGGGCCTTGTGATGACGGAACAGATCCCGAACCGCCCCACCCACGAGATAGACCTTTTTTTTCTGCCCCCTAAATACGGCGGCCACCTCTTTAAGGATGGGATGAATAAACGGATTGCCCATTATTAAGCACTATACTATAATTAATGGACTTGTTCGACACCCGGTTGGGTGTTTCACCGGTTCTGCAATTTCTTGCCCTCCTGCTATGAAATTGCGGTATTTTGATGATAGCGGGTGTAAATATCGCCTTAGGGAAGGGGAGGATCGTTGCGGGGTATCGTCTTTATCGGAGGGCTGGGACCCGGGGCAGGGCAGTGCCGCGTTTTAAGCCGGGGGGCGGACCTTATCGCCGCCGCCGATTCAGGGCTCATTGCCGCGGAAGATGCGGGTATTTACCCCGACTGGATAGTGGGGGATATGGATTCTCTTACGGACCTGGGGCGTTTAAAAAAATATCCTGAGGAACGGATCCTGCGATACCCGGAAGACAAGGACTATACCGATACGGAACTGGCCCTGCGGCTCCTTTGGGACAAGGGTTGTGATGAAACGTGGCTTTTAGGCGGGGGAGGGGGAAGGGTCGATCACCTTTTTGCTATCCGATCCCTTTTTGAACGGGACCCAAGTCCTGACCGTTGGATCACCGCGGAAGATGACATCCATGCCGTTACCGGAACCTTATCCCAGGAACTTCCCCCGGGAAGCCTGGTTTCGGTTTTTCCCCTGGGCGCCGGTCCCTGGAAAGTGGAAAGCCGGGGCCTGCGGTGGCCGTTGGATGATCTGTCCTGGGCTCCGGGTTTTTTCGGTATCAGTAATATCGCTTATGAAGGGCCTTTCTCCCTAAGAGTAACCAAAGGCCGGTTTCTGGTGATCCTTCCCCAAGAACTAGTACGGAATGTCCCGCTGTTGGCCTCTAGCCCGTCAGATCCGCGGTAAAGGCTCCGATAAACCGAATCAGATCTCCGGGCCTGAGGATAATCTGCATACCCCGGATCCCGGCGCTGACGCCAATGGTCTCAAAAAGTTCTGCGCTTTCGTCAATGAGGGTGGGAAATTTCTTTTTCATGCCGATAGGGGAACAGCCGCCCCGAATATAACCGGTCAGGGGTTCCAGGTCTTTTATGGGAATAAGGGCGGTATTTTTTTCCCCCGCCGCCCGGGCGGTTTTTTTTAGATTCAGTTCTTCCCCGGCGGGGATACAGCACACCCAATACGACCCGGAACTGCCCTGCAAAACCAGGGTCTTGAAAACCCGCTCCGGAGGCATTCCCAGCTTTTCCGCGGCATGAAGGGCCGACAGGTCGGACTCATCCACGGGGTATTCCTTTACCGTATATTGAATTCCTTCGGCATCAAGAAGGCGGAGGACATTGGTTTTTTTTACGCCGGATTTTGCCATTCTGATATGTGCGCTCCGATCAGCCCAGACCCCGCAAAAAGGCCAGTACCGCGGCCCCTGAAGGAGGGCAGCCGGGACAGGAGGCATTAAAAATAGCGGTACAGCGCCCTATTCCGACATTTCCCCTTTTCTCCCGGAAGCCCTGACCTATGGCAATTTTTTCCTTCATCCGCGCCAGTTCTCTCTGCTGCATTCGGGAGAGGGCGAAAATAAGACTCGCGTAACAGGCACTGCACGCCGCATCCTCCTGAATAAGGGGGGCAAGCCTGCGGACTTTACCTTCGGGACGGGAAAGGCCGGTTGAGGCCGCAATGGACCGGGACTCGCCGGGGGAGGAGAGTTCCCGAATCAGGGCATTTTTCAGATCGCCGGATCCAACCCCGAGTTTTTCCGCCAGCCCTATGTAGGGGATATCTTCCACCCTGTAACCCATCTGTTCCGCCGCCCAGGCGTCACAGAGTACCGGGTCCCGGGCGGCGAATATCCGTCCCGCGGGTACGGGGTTCCCCCCTTCCTCGAAATCAAGATCCCCGCAGATTCCGTCCACCAGGATGAAATCGTTCCGGGCCACGGTGTTGAGGTGGGCGATAGGCTTGTGGAGTCCCAGGCTGTGGAAGCGCCGTTTTTCCCGATCCGGCATGATCCCCTTGTTGTTTTTTAGGGCGCAGGTCAATAGGGTCTGACAATGGCCTTTCATTACCGGCAGGTTGATCATAAAATCCACCGCCAAGGCACTGTCACAAATTTCAATCTTCATACCCCGGCAGTCATAAGCCTTAAAGGAATCTTTTTGGGTATCGATAAGTTCCACCCCGGTTTCTTTAGCGAGATTTCGGTAACCGCAGACACCGAAAGCATCGGCAGTCCGGTCCCCCACCCAGGAACCTTCCAGGATCACGAGGTTTTGAAAGCCCTTTTCCTTTAAATAGGCGATAAGCCCCGCGGCAATCGCCGGATGAGTGGTGGCCCCTTCATCCGCCGGGCGGGAAACCACCAGGTTCGGTTTAAGCCCCACCCGTTTTTTTTTATCACCGATAAGTTCCGCTAAACCCGCCGCCTCCGCGGTTTGACGGGCCATAACATACGGATCATCCCCATAGGCAACCAGAATTTCATGTTTCTCCATCAGAACCCTCCCCGGTATTTTAAATCCCGCAGGCTTCAGACCATAGGGATGAAAATACTGATTTTGCGGGATAGAACATCAATCGGAGCCATTTTCGATGGCGAGGTACTGCAGTAATACCGGATATTTGGTGAGTAATTCACCGTATCTGGTCAGTTCGTCAAACCGCAGGAGGGACTCAAGGTGCTTATCCGCCTGGATGTTTATTTCCGGCTGTAGAAGATAACGCTGCCGATCCAGGTAATCCTTAGACAAGGCTTGGACAGAATGATAGAGGGTAATATCCGGCAAATGGACCGCATAAAGTGAACAGGACAGGTTATCCAAATCAGGAAAAGCCTCGGCAATATCTTTTTGCAGGCGATCCGTGGATTCAAGGCCTAAAAGTTCCTCCGCTTTTTCCTCATCTTCCACATAGGAACTGAGCCGCTGTATGGCAAAATTCTTAATTTCTTCCGCAAGACTATTTTCATAGGCCCGTAAATCAGCTTCATCCGTAATATTTTTAGCAACTATTAGGGCGGGAAGGGCATCGGGCTTAAGGGTACAGGAAAGGGAACCGCTCAATTTATAGGAAAAATCCGCCATAAGGCCCGATAAGGACGTATAAGTTGAGGCCGAGGGCAAAGTCCCTTCGAATTGGATAGAGACATTGATACGTTTAAGGGAATAATTACTGATAACTACATTGGTCGGTATTAATTTATACCATATCCAGCGAAATTTACCCTCTTGAATCAATTCCGGATCCACTCCGTGGGTCTTGGAACGCATTATCCCATAAGTACCCGGCGGGACCGTTAATTGGACCCAGCCCAAAAAGAACACTCCTGCCCCCAGGACAATAATAAAAAATAACGTTATCCATAATTTTTTCATGGTCTTTTCCTGGAACCTTCCGGTATAATATATAATATGATAAGCTAAATTTATATTAAAAACAACAACCCAGGAATATATTCCGGAACAATCGGTTTATTCCATTGGGGGATTGGTAAATTTTCCGGATAAGCTCCAGGAAGGGCCCGGGCTTTCTAATGAAGGAGTTTGGGGATGGGTATTTCCCGGCCCAAAAAGAAACCTATTCTCGCGATTTTGGTCAAACGGACGGTTTTCTTTTTTTTTACCATGTGTATTTTTACGGTATTTTTATACGGGATAGGGACAATTCAGGGGTTTATGGATACTACCCAACAGATAATGCTCCGGTTGGCCATAATAATGGGGTTTTCCCTCGCAGTGGGTTCAATTTATGGTATTCTCTTAGACCTCTGGTTTATTTTTCTCCAGGGAAAATACCGGTTTTTCTGGGGTATAGGGGGTTATATTGGCATGGGAGTATTTGGCGCGGTCATAGCCGCATTGGCAACCTTTATTGTGGCGATTTCCGGGGGTAATGGCGTATGACCGGGGAAAAGAGGCTTTTTGCCCTTCGGGGGGCAACCCAATGTAAAAATGAAGAAGCGGATATTATCCGGCAGGTTTCGACCCTTTATGATGAATTATTGTTAAAGAACAGCCTGGATGAAGCGGATATTGTATCGGTTGTTTTCTCCGTCACCAGGGATATCGATGCAAAAAATCCCGCCGCCGCCCTCCGTTTTTCCGGCCGGGCCGCGGACCTAGCCCTTTTTGCCCTCCAGGAAGCGGCGATACAGGGAGGATTGGAACGGACAATCCGGGTTCTTATCCATTGTTATTTGCCTCAGGCCATCCGGCCTTGTCATGTATACCGTAACGGTGCGGAAATCCTTAGACCGGACCGGGCATGACAAAAAAACACATTGAAAAAAACACGTTTTTCCCTTGACATTGGGTGTTTTTTAGTGTATTTATAGAAGTGTTATATGGGTAAATACCTATGGATATCTTCCCATATAGCAAGAACTTACGCCATCTTAGCTCAGCCGGCTAGAGCGCGTGACTTGTAATCTCGAGGTCCCCGGTTCAACTCCGGGAGATGGCTAGTTTAAGTGGACGGCGTATTGTTTATAATTCGGGGAGTTTCCAGAGTGGTCAAATGGGGCAGACTGTAAATCTGTTGGCTCAGCCTTCGAAGGTTCAAATCCTCCACTCCCCATATTCGTAAGTCCTTATAATATAAGGATTTACGAAACTATTAAAAATTAGAAATTCAGATCGATTGGTATCGTGCATTTATTTTTTGGGCTCCATGCCCGGAGGTGATGCCATGCCCCATGCCCCGACCACAAGAACCGTTTACCTTCAAAAAAAGAAACGATTCAAATACGTTCCAGTTCACCATTAACCCGGCTTCCGGCCTCACCCGGAAGGTTTGCCAGGACTGGCAACGCCGGAGTTTCCAGGATCTGCCGGATACGCTGGCTCAATACCGCGCCCCAAAAAACAAAACGGCTGCGGAAGCCGGCGTTTTGGCTCTCATCCAGTACCTTGAAAAGCAGCTCGAACAGAACGATGCCCGGAAATCCTGCAATGAAGCCGTTACCGTGGGGGAATGGGTAAGGCGGTTTACCGAAATCGAGACCAGTCTCAGGACCGCAAGGAACGCCAACAAGAACAAGCCTTATTCTCTGGGGACGTTGGACACCTATAAAACCTACTATAAATGCCATATCAAGGGCGATCCCTTCGCTGATATCCTTATGTCCGAGGTGGACGAGGACGATGTGATGACTTATACCAACCGCCTTTCACTAAAGAAACTTCAGGGCGGGAACCTATGCGGCGGAAGCCGGACTTTTGCCGGCGTGGTCATCTTCCTGCGGATGTGCTTTAATGAATACCGGAAGAAACATAAACATTGGTTTAACCCTTTTCAGGACCTGGACGCTCCCCGGCTAAACAGTGTTCCCAGGGACTCCCTGCCGGAAGATGAATTCCTC
>JAITBE010000156.1 GCA_031283755.1 Spirochaetaceae bacterium | reverse complement strand
TTGAGGACCGGCGGGGCCTGGCGGCGTTTGAATTCGGCCCGGGCCACGGTCCTGATGATCCGGGCGGTGAGTTCCGCGTCCCAGCCCTGTTTGGCGATTTCGGCGCCGTCCAGGTTGTCGAAAAGGTAGAGCCGGAGGATCGCGTCCAGTTCCTCGTAGGGAGGGAGGCTGTCCTGGTCCTTCTGGTTGGGCCGAAGCTCCGCCGAAGGGGGCTTGGTAATGATCGCCTCGGGGATAAGGGCCTTTCCCCCCGCTGCCTGGGCCCGGGCGTTGATCCGCCGGCAGAGGGCAAAAACTTCGGTTTTAAAGAGATCCCCGATGGGGGCCAGGGCCCCGGCCATATCCCCGTAGAGGGTACAGTAGCCCATGGCAAGCTCGCTTTTATTCCCCGTGGTCAGGAGCATGGACCCGAATTTGTTGGAATAGGCCATGAGCAGGGTCCCCCGGATCCGGGCCTGGAGGTTTTCTTCCGCCAGGTCAAAGGGCCGGTTCTCAAAAACCCCCTCCAGGCTGGCCAAAAAGCTCGTAAAAACCGGCTCTATGGGCAGGGTGTGGAGGCGTATCCCCAAATTATCCGCCAGATCCGCCGCATCGTCCCGGGAACCCTGGGAGGAAAACCGGGAAGGCATACTGAAACACACCACCCGGTCCTTTCCCACGGCCTTGACCGCGAGGTAGGCCGCCAGGGCCGAATCGATCCCCCCGGAAAGCCCCAGGTGGGCCCGGGAAAACCCGCATTTTTTCATATAATCCCGGATTCCCAAAACCATGGCGTCCTCCAGGATGTCCAGTTCTTCCCCGGTTAACCCTACCCCATAGGCGTCGTCTTTCCCCGGTTTTACCGGGGCTCCCTGCGCCGCCGGAACCTGAGCGCCGGAATCCCAGGTAACCAGTTCCTCCTCAAAGGCCGGGGCGCTTACCCGCAGGGAGCAGCCTTCCCCCAAACCGGTGTTTTCCGGGGCCACGATAAAGGAACGGCCGTCAAAGATAATGGAATCGTTGGCCCCCACAGCGTTAATGTATACGAGGGGAATATTCCCCCGGCGGCTTATCCGTTCCGCCAGGGTCCGGCGGACCTTGAGCTTCCCCGCCACATAGGGGGACGCCGAGGGTACGCAGAGGAGGCTTATCCCCTGGTCCAGGAGCTGCCGCACCGGGTCCTTCATATAGGTGGTTCCGGGGGTTTCGGTTTCCCGCCACACGTCTTCGCAGATCGCCACCCCGATCCGTTCCCCCTTCAACTCGAAAACCGACCATTTTTGGGCGCTTTCAAAGTTCCGGGCCTCGTCAAACACATCATAGGTGGGGAGCAGGGTCTTGACCTGTTCAAAAACCAGGCGTCCCCCCAGGATGATGCCGTACATATTCACCAGGGCCTTCCCCACGGAATCGGGATTCCGGCCCACATACCCCACCCCCACGGCAAGGTCCGGGGGCAGCTCCCGCTGGAGGGTTCGCAGGGTCCTGATGTTCATCTCCACAAAATAATCCTGATCCAAGAGGTCCATAGGGGGATACCCGGAGATCGCCAATTCGGGAAAAAGGACCAAATCCGCCCGCTCCCCCTCCGCCCGCTTAGAGAATTCCCGGATTTTTTCCCGGTTCCCGGCAAAATCCCCGATGGTAGAATTAATCTGAGCTATGGAAATACGCATGGTACATTCAGCCTAGCATACCAGGGGCTAAACAGGAAGCCCTGACAGGTCAATGAATTATGACTGGGTATGATCAATAAGCGGGAGATTTTTCTTTTTTGCCAGTTCATATATGTTTACCAAAGGAAATAAGACCGTACCAAATCCGGTCTGGGAAAGGATATTGGCCATTAACGCTCTTAAATATGGCATGAGGAGTGCGGGCAAACTTATCTTGGAGAAATTTTCTTCAGACGATTGATCAACAGCTCCATCAGGGGCAAATATACCGGAAATGCCAAACTCACCAGACAATATTTCTTTTTTATCTTCTTCATCCATGATGGTAATTTTTGTGGTTAAACCACCAACATATTTGATTGAACCGTTGATATTAAATTTCTCGGTACTCCGCAGCTTTATCGAAAAATCTATATCTTTCAATGCTATGGGCTCATTTTTTAGGAGATATTTAACGGTAGGATTCATCTTCAGGTTGATAGAATCAATTTTATATGAGACGAAATTGAATTGTGCTGCTACGCCACCTGAAGGCATATTATATCTCCTTCATTGGAATAATTACTGCCCTGTGCCGTCATAAATTGACCATTAGGTTTAATTGGAGAATAGATATTATTATCCATAACAATCTCGTCCAAAATAACCGGACTAGGAATCGGCTCCCAGTCTGTCGGCCAATCGGGAAGTTTCTGGGATTCATTAAATAAATCCCAGTATTCTTTTGGTGTCATGGCATCTATTTCGTTTAATATTTCCATGAATGTGCTTTCATCCATTTTCTATCTCCAGGCCTTTTCTCTGTAAATTTCGGTAATACAACTTGATTTTGTTACACAAATTTGAATTTGCGGGTTTCCAACCACAAAATTAACAAATTTATCCATCCTAGCGGCATCCACGAGACACCGTATTACCTCAAATTTTCTATTCAGGAACAAAAACACCGGCTTGAGATTGAATTCATCTTCCTT
>JAITBE010000075.1 GCA_031283755.1 Spirochaetaceae bacterium | reverse complement strand
TCCTTTGTGTCCTTCGTGTCCTTCGTGGTTAGTTTTTCTTGGAAATTCCGGTGAATTCAAGGAAATTTTAACGATCAAAAAGTAAATGCTTTTGCCCTGGGTTACGGCCGGACAACCGCATTTATTTTCGATACACCCAGTGGACTTCACGGTACAATAAAATTGAAGGAAACATATTCACTGCATTACGAAGAAGTCCTCTCCCCATCAGGGTGTATCAGGGGCATCCGCGAAATGGAGGCAGGAAAAATTTTCCGGGATGTGGGAGTCATAGACCCCGTGTTCGTTCAGGGCCCAGCCGATACTTTCGCCGGAACTTTTCCCGTGGTATTGCAGGGTTTCAAACCGGAAAAAGGCCGCCCGGAGTTGGTCCCCCGGAGCCGGGGGAAACTTCCGCCCGGGGAGCAGTTTGAATATTCCCTCCCAGGGAAAGGCTATCTCCACGGTCCACCCCGCGTCAATATGGGAAGGATCGTTGATCTTCCCCTGGACTTGTACCGCTGTTTTAAGCCCCGGAAAATCGTAATCCATAAAGGCCCAGCGTTTGCCCCGGTGATGTTTACCAAACCGGGTATAGTCCTGAAACCCGCTTAATACGTCCACATTCCGCTCCAGAAGATCGAATTCCGGGGTGTCAAAACGGCTCCCCCGCTTGAGGGCGTCCTGGTAAATGAAGAAAACCTCGTACACCGTGTTATAGGCGTTTATTTCCAATTCGTAATAACAATCCTCTCCGTCAAGAAAAACCTCCACGTCATTATCAAACCAGATAAAGGAATCCCGCTCCGTCAGGGATGCCCGCACCGCGGGTTCTTCAAGCCAATAGGCCAGGTAAAGATTTTTTTCATCCCAAAGGGCCGCCATCCGGGTATCGAGGAAGGCGGGTTCTCCGCTCACAAGGTCCACAAAACGGCGGGATTTCGGCGCCGCTTTCCACTGGGGTTTTTCCAAATTCCCGTCGATAACCAGGGGGCCTGCTGTTTTAAAACAGGTATAGTGGGCAAGCCGATCCGCAGAAATAGGATGGTTTTTTTCCATAAATGTACTCCTGGTTTGATTATAGAGTACCTCTACCGGCAATTCAACCGGTTTTTGGGCCAGGGCAACGTCATTTAACTTTTCAGAGGCTAGAATTTACCAAAATATTGAAGAATTTTTAACCACAAAGGCGCACCAAGGCGCAGAAGGAAGGTATAAAGTATTGCCTCATACATCCTTTGTGCGCCTTATTCGCCTTTGTGGTTAGTCTTTCTTAAAAATTCCGGTGAGTTCAAGGAAATTTTAACGATCAAAAACTAAATGACGTTGCCCTGCCGGGACCCCGGTCATTATGGGGAGCGTTCCAAAATCCGAAAGTCCGGGAGGTTGTACGGAGGCAAGCCCAAACCCAACCGGATTTGGGCTTGCCTGCTCTATCCGATAATCTTTCTGAGGCCCTGATAACTTTTTAAAATCCCGTCAAAATGATCGCTTGAGAACTCCTCCTGTTCTACGATCCACGGATATTTACCGGGAGGACAAATGGCGGCTATACCCGCGAAATCGATTTTCCCTTGGCCTATGTAGACATTATCGGGCCCCTCTTTGTCGAGTTCCTTGGCGTGAATCGCGGCAAGCCTACCCGCCGCCGCCAGGGGCTTCAGATAACGGACCGGATCAACAAGACCGTAGGAAATCCAGAACAGATCCGGTTCAAATTTCACCGAGGGCATATGCTCCAGCATGATGTCCATGGCATATCTGCCTCCGAACTTTCTGAACTCCTGATTGTGGTTGTGATAGCCCATGGCGATCCCTTCTTTCAAAACCTTTCCGGCGCAGACTTCAAGAAACTTCGCGTCTTCAATTACCTGTTCGCGGGTTTTACATTCAGACCAGGGGCAAACGATCAGCCTGTAGCCAAGGGCTTTGGCGTATTCAATTTCCTCATCAAGCGCCGTATGAAGGCGCTCCATTCCCACATGGGTACTTACCGCTTTCAGATTATATTTGGCAAGCAGTTCCCCGAGCTGGGCGGGCGATTTTCCGTGATAGCCCGCAAATTCAACCCCCTGATACCCCGCCTTCGCCGTCAGTTCAAGCGCACGGGCAAAGTCCTCTTCCACCTCTTCTTTAATAGACCACAACTGTAATGAAATATCCATGTTTCCTCCCGGTAAAAATTTGAGGCTGTTTCAAAATCCGATGATCCGCGGAACCATAATTTTGAAGACAAGCTTTACTTGCAAGCGGTCTTAGACTTGGAAGCCAAGCGTAAAACCAACCGGATTTTACACCTGGCCCGGTTATTTCCAGTCAAACAATATACCCATATATCGGTCCTTATTATTTCGCACGTTATGATAAACATCAAAACAATCGGAGGGTGAAACGAGTTCCGTTAGCAACGGTTCCAATACGAGTTTTTTCCGGAAAATGTGATCCATAACAAGTTGAGAATTCCGTTCCAGCGAGTGTTTTACAAAGGGAGTTTTGTTCACGGGATAACGCCACTCGTGGGCTCCTTTTAGGGTAACATTAAAAGCGGCAAGATGAGTCCGGTTGAGGAATGGGGTGATATCGGTTTCGTATACGCCCCGGGGACTGCCCAAAAAGATCAACTCGCCGTTTTGACCGACCCAGTCAATGGATTGTACGCCGACAGCGGATACGCCGGTGGCTTCAATCAACGTGGATACCATCGTGTCACCGGTAAAGCGCCGGATCTCCTCAACCACATTCATATTTACGGAATTGATCGTAAGGTCGGCCCCGCAGGCCCGGGCAGCGGCAAGGCGGCTGTCAATCACATCAATGGCGATGACTGTGGCTCCCTGCAGCTTGGCAAGCTGCAAGGCCATGTTCCCCACAAGGCCCTGGCCTGTCACCGCTACCGTGTCCCCCCACTCAATATTTGAAGCGCGGAGCGCCGTTGCCGCAATGGATGCCATGCGGACAAAGGGGATCCACTTTTGATCAATATCTTGGGAGACATGAAGAAAGACGCCTCCGGTGGACATCACCTCATAAAGGGCATGGTTACCATAACAGAAGACCGTGTCACCAACAGAAAAATCTTTCACATCAGGGGCTGTCTTTACTATTTCACCGACGCATGAATATCCGGGGACTCCCGGCATCTTAAACCAGCTTTCATTACCTGACAGACAGGCCAGCTCCGTCCCTGTCGATATGATTGAATAACGCTTCTTCAGAATCACATGCCCGGAAGGTACGGAACTGTCATCAAGCGGCTCGGTTTTTAACCGTGCCTCCCAAGGCTTTTCAAAGACGATTTTTTTGTTTTCCAACATCATGATGCTCCTTCATAAATTACGCTCAGCCCTTTACGGTACCGGCGGTCATACCAACAATAATTCTTTTATAAAACAGAATATACACCACCATTACCGGAATGAGGGACACTGCCATACCTGCCATAAATTGGGTATACTGCGCCGTATAGGCGCCCTGAAAATTTCTTAAGCCAATGGGAATGGTTTTTAGGGCATTGTCCCGGATCAACACCAGGGCGAAGGGAAATTCATTCCAGGTATTCATAAAGGTAAGGATCACCACCGTAGCAAGTACCGGACGGCAAAGGGGCATGATAATGGTGAACATGGTACGGACCATGGAACTGCCGTCAATCAGGGCCGCTTCTTCAAGCTCAATAGGTATAGAACCGATAAAACTTTCTATCAGAAATACCGCCATGGGCATACCAAATGACAGGTACACCGGAAGCAGGGTCAACCGGCTGTTCAGAAGTCCTGCCACCCGGTATTCCACAAAGATAGGAACCATAAGGGAATGTACCGGGATAAGCATACCGGCGACAAAAAGGCCGTATACCAAGGTCCGGCCCTTAAAGTTATATCGGGATAAAAAATATGCCACAATATAGGTGGCAAACGCTACCAGTACCACAGTAATCACGCAGTTAAACAGGGAATTAAGGGCGTATTCTCCCATATGTCCCGTTCTGATTGCATTAATATAATTGGAAAAAATCGGTTTTTGGGGCAGGGATATGATGTTTAGAGCGAATTCCGCTTCGGTTTTCAGGGAAGAATAGAGCATCCAGACAAAAGGGAAAATGCTGAGCAGGGAAAAAGCCAGGATGAAAACATTCAGAATAATACCGCCGGCCGTTCTTCCGGCATTGATCGCCGTCTTATTCATACTGTTTCCCTCCAAGCAGTTTTCTGGACCCGAGGGTCAGGATGAGGCTGAGGATCAGTATGCCGATGGAAATTGTCGCCCCATAACTTATCTTCATCCGATCAAAAGAAATTCTGTATGAGTACAAGGCCAACACTTGACTTGACTTGCCGGGACCGCCATTGGTCAAAACCAGAATATGATCGAATATCTTCATGGTTCCCGAAACACAAACCATCACCGCCACCTTAAAGGTGTCGTAGATCATAGGCAAAGTGATGTATAAAGAACGCTGTAGATCGTTACAGCCGTCAAGTCCGGCACATTCCAATATTTCCTCGGGGATGCTTTTTATGGCTCCCATAAACATAATCATATAGAGGCCGATATACTGAAGCACCACCGGAATTGACGCGGTGATCAGTATATAGTTCGGATTATCCAGCCATGGCAGAATGAGCCCTTGAAGGTGGAGGAGCTTTAGAAAAAAATTGACAAGTCCATAGTCCTTGTTGTACAACAGAGACCAAATAAAACCGATGACCAGGGCCGAGACGGTCACCGGAAAGAAAATAACGGTTCGATGAAATTCCTTAAACTTTAATGTCCTGGAAATAAGCAGAAAAGAGACAACCAGGGCAAGGCCGACCTGCCCCACAGTACAGATGATCACGATGACGAGATTGTTATATGCGGACTGCCAGAATTCCATATCCTTTACCAGATCCAGATAATTACCAAATCCTATAAAATTCATGGTCCTCCCGCCTGTCCAGTTAAAAAAACTGTAAAAAACGGAAATAAAAATAGGGAGCACCGCATTCGCCAGATATATGACGAGGATGGGGGTAAGAAACAAAAAAAATATGATTGGTTTTGGTTTTGGAAGGGTCCGTCTCATCTTCAAAATCCTCTTTAGAGAAACCGGACAAGGACGGAAGAAATTCCATCCGCCGCGATCGGAATGATTCCCTCCGGCGCAGAGAGGGTTCTTAGTCAGATTTTTCGTAGAAAAATCTGTCCATTGGGACTTTCCCAAAACCCGGGTGGTTTTAAAAAAACCTCCTTAGGCGGGCTGGTTTCAAAACCGGCTGTTTTGCCACCATCGGATTTTTGAACTACCCCGGGCGGGAAATTATAGGTACGATAGGGATATCCTATCATTTGGGACTGTTTCAAAATATAGGATTTTAAAACAACCACATCATTTTAACCGTGAAGCGGTTCCAAAATTTCACCTTGGAACCGCTTCCTTAGATTTATGAAAAACTTGGTTCTTGGCCGGTTTTTAAGAACCCATCCAATACCAACCGGGTTTTAGAACAAGCTCACTTATCCTACAATGGAATGAGCGATTTTATCCGGAAAAGCTCCGGAACCCCACGGGATTTCCAGAGCTTCCGGGTATTACCCTGTTCAATTACTTATCGGGTTTTGTCAACCTCCGCCTGAATCAATTCGGCATAACGCTGGGGAGTGAGTGTCCCTATGAGTAGTTCCTGGGTATTCGAATAGAAGGCATCCACTATCTGGGGATTAAGCTGCACGTCAAACACCGGCGCATACTGTGATTCATTGTTCAGGGCAAGCAGTTCCCGGTACAGGGGAAAAAGTTTGCTTTCATCAACATTACTGGTCTTTGATGCGGGAAGTCCGCTGTTTTCAACAACAATGTTGGCGTAATTCGAACCGGTGATATACTGAACAAGCTGAGCCATTGCTTTCAGCTTTTCCGGGGTATCGCCTTTCCTCTTGGTGATCACATATCCCCATCCGGCCGCTGCCTGGTTGATCTTCGCGTATTTGGCGCCGCCCCCGCCCATTGATTCGGGGATCATGGGGAATTGGGCTATCCTCGTCGCGGCAAGGACATCCTTGGGCATTTCATCCACAAAGGTCCCAACGCCCCAGAACCCGTCCACCATCATAGCTGCCTTCTTGTTGTAATACACGGTGTACATCTGGTGCTGATCGATGGAATTGATATCGGTGTTAAAATACCCTTTCTTTGCCATATCCTGTAGAAGGGCCGCGGCGGCGACAAACTGTTTATCCGTGAATTTAGCGCCCTTGTTTTCCCTGAGACTGTAATACCAATCGATACCGGTAAAACGGTATACAATGGCGTTGAACAAAAGGGAAGGAACCAGCCAGTTGGCCTTGTTTCCCTGGACGATGGGAATGTAGCCCTTGGCCTTGATTTTGTCCATGGCAACGGCAAAAGAATCCCAGTCCTTCGGGAATTCGGTAATGCCGCATTCCCTGAAAATCTCGCTGTTCCAGAAAATGTTGTGGTTGTTACCCATCTGCATAGGAAGGGCGTAGGTTGTGTTTTTATAAGTAAAGTCTTCAAAGACGCCGTTCTTGAAACTCGCCTCCCAGCCGGGGAGCAGATCCATTATCTCTTTGGCGGTATAGATCACCCCGTCGTCGGCAAGTTGAGGAATCATGGTTCCCTTGACCTGGTAAATGTCAGGATATTCACCCGCAGCGACATAGGTCTTCATTTTGGTTTCATATTCGTCGTGGGGAATTGCCTCGTAGGTTACCTTGACGGAGGGAAAATCCTTCGCGAATTTCTCCGTCATTCCATAAAATGCCTTGCTGTTCGCATCCGCGGTAGGATTTGAAAACAGCGAAAGGAGAGATATGCCTCCCCCCGCACGATCCTTGCCTCCTCCGGCAAAAAGACAGGCCGCCGTCAATAGAATCATCAACACCGTAAACAGTTTTTTCATGATTAAACTTCCTCCTGAATAATTTTGTTGTTACAGAGAATCTCTGTACATACAGACTTGTTAACGTTAACATGGTATTTGCCATCTGTCAACAGTTTTTTTTAAAAATTTATTTATCCCCTTTCATCATCTCTGTTTGCTAGTTACCCTAACGTTCGCAATAATTATCCTTACAAATATAATTACTTATATTACAAAGAATTATGAAAAACTAAAAAATCAGGTATAAAACCGCAAAGTCCTTAGAGCCTCCCGCCGTTTTTTCCTCTTAGGTTTTTGACAAAATTCGCATGTTAACGATATTATGATAATCGTCCTATTGCATGTTCCTAAAGAAAGATAGAATATAAAAGGCAGCTTTATGAGAAACCGGAATACCTGAACCGGTTTAGAGAACCATACCGGGAGGAACTTAATGTCGAATGTCCGTATACAGGATGTCGCGGCCCACGCCCGGGTCTCCCTGGCTACCATTACCAGGGTGGTCAATAACCGTGGTCATGTAGCCCCGGAAACAAAGGAACGGGTACAACAAGCGATCAAGACCCTGGGATATGTGCCGAACCGTATGGCGAAAGCCCTCAAGAGTAATCGGACGGGGATCATCGGTAATGTGATGCCCCTTGTGGTGGGAAGTATCGTCAACTCCAGGATAAGCCAGGCCCTGAGGAATGCCGCCGCGTCCTACGACCTGTTGATTCTCCCTATGTACGCGGAACCGGATCCCATTCGGGAAGAACACCTGCTTCAGGAGCTCATAGGCCGCATGGTGGAAGGGATCATTTTCACCAATTCCGTCCGGGCCGGCCGGGACACGGTGAAAGAAGTGATCAATAACAACATTCCCGTCATTATGGTGGAGCGGCCCATGGACATCACCGGGGTTGATAAGGTGGTCTGGGATAATATCGCTGGTTCCGCTATCGCGGCGTCCCATTTTCTTTCATTGGGGCACAAGGCCGTCGGTTTTATCGGAAGGCAATGCGGTCCCGAACGGGACGAGAAGGATCGCCTGGAAGGGTTCACCGGATACTATGACAAGGTGGGGATCAAACTAAGGGAGAAAAACATCCGGTTGGTAGATGAATATGACATAGAATACGGCTATCGCGCCATGAAAGATATCATCACCCAGGGGAGTAAAACCAGACCTACCGGTTGTTACATCACTTCGGACACCCTGTTGTGCGGAGCCCTGCAGTACCTGTATGAAACGGGCATTCGAGTACCGGAAGACATATCAATAATCAGCCATGACAATACCTATTCCGCTATGTGCAGCCCGCCCATCACCACCGTTGCCATTCCTTATGAAGAAATCGGAAATATCACCATTTCCATGTTTTGGGAACGGCGGGAACAGAACCGCCACTATGACAAAATGGTTACCCTGAGTCCGTTTTTGGTGGATCGGAATTCGGTACTTCACCTTACTTAAGCATGGCCGCCGGCCATTATAACGAATAAAAACCAATGTTTTTCCGGTTTTTTAGCTTAAAACAGGCCTGTTTTGAGGTATTTTTATGGTTTTTATTCCTAATTCTCTTTACCATCTTGCATTTTTTTTTCATAGCGCATAAACTGGCCCCATGAAAAAGCGGCAAGTTCCCGCCCGCCTGGTCCTGGAGGATGGTTCCGAATATTCAGGCTGGTCCTTCGGCAAGGCCCGTTCCCAAGCGGGGGAAGTGGTTTTTACCACCGGTATGACCGGGTATCCCCAATCTCTGACAGACCCCAGTTTCCGGGGGCAGATCCTGGTATCCACCTATCCCCTGATGGGGAATTACGGGGTACCGGTTAACCCCAAAACCGTGGAGCCCTTTTTTGACGGGCAGGGGATTCCCCTCCACTTTGAGTCTTCCCGGGTCCAGGTTTCGGCCTTTGTGACGGCCGAGGCCTGCGAGGAACCCAGCCACTTCGCCTGCGGCGCATCCCTTTCGGTATGGCTTGAAAAAAACAACGTCCCCGGTATCTACGGCATTGATACCCGGGCCCTTACGGAACGGCTCCGGGAATCGGGGGTGATGATGGGGAAAATCCTCGTGGAGGGGAGCCGGGAGGTAACCATGGATTCGGGGCTTTTTCCCCACCCGGTGGCGGATGTTTCCCCGGAGGAGATCCGGACCTATTGTCCTGCGGGGGTGGACGCCGGGGAAAAGCTGCCCCGGATAGCCCTGGCGGACTGCGGGGCCAAGGCGAATATCTACCGCTGCCTCCTTGCCCGGAAGGTGGAGATCATCCGTATCCCCTGGAACCACGATCTTACCGGCATAAACTACGACGGCCTGTTCCTCTCCAACGGTCCCGGGGACCCCAAGGCCTGCGGCAGGACTATCGCCATGGTCCGCCGGGCTTTTTCCATAGGAAAGCCCATCTTCGGCATCTGTTTGGGGAACCAGATCATGGCCCTGGCCGCGGGGGGGGATACCTATAAGCTCCCCTACGGGCACCGGGGTCAGAATCAGCCCTGTATGGAGGTAAAGTCCGGAGAAAGCCCATCTTCTTCACGATGTTATATCACCAGCCAGAATCACGGCTACGCGGTCCGGAGAGAAAGCCTGCCCAAAACCTGGGAACCCTGGTTCATTAACGCCAATGACGATACTATCGAGGGGATTCGTTCTACCCAGGGTCCCTTCTCGGCGGTCCAGTTTCACCCCGAAGGCTGCCCCGGCCCCCGGGACACGGAATTCCTTATCGATCGTTTTTTGGAGGCGGTGAGAAAAGAGCGTGAATAACCGGCAGGAAAAAAGAATTTCGGAAGATGTCCTGCGGAACCTCTGAAAACCGCGGTTTTCATAAGCCCCAGGAGCGGTGGTTTTCTTACCCCGCGGAGGAAATCGCCTTGCCGCATTGTTTATATTACGATGAATTGCGATTTTCACGAAGAACCTTGGGAAACCCAGCCGGGGTTTCCGGAGGTTCCCATATATTGAAAGGGAGAAGGAGTTGTTATGGGAATCGTATACGCTGAAATTACCTTAAAAAATGCTATTGATGTCGGTGAGGTCCAGCGGGGACACCTCACGGAACAGAAAGTCCGGAAGACCACGGTACAGGCCCTGGTGGATACCGGCTCGGGGACCCTGGTTATCAACGAACAGGTCCGGGAAGCCCTGGGACTGACCATCAAGGGATTGCGCCGGACGGAACTTGCCGACGGCACGAAACAGGCCTACCAGGTTACGGAGCCGGTGGAAATTCACTGGCAAGACCGGGATACCACCTGTCCGGCCCTGATCCTGCCC
>JAITBE010000037.1 GCA_031283755.1 Spirochaetaceae bacterium | reverse complement strand
CGAATCCTGCCGATATCCTATAGGGGAGTACCAATGATAAAAATAAAACAGGGGCTCTTTTCCCTCATGGTCATCGGTTTTGCGATGCAGGTCCCGTCTCTTGAGGGGGAACAGTTTTTTTATAAACACAAAACAGGCGATAAATACCGGATTTTATCCACCGTAAACGAAGAGGTTTACGTAAACCGGCGGCTTTCCCACCGGGCGGAAATTTTAAACCGTATCGCCGTGGAAATAACGGAAATCCGTAACAATGTCGCCCATCATGGGGCCCTGTTTCAGACCGCCGAACGGGCCCAAGGAGCAGGAGGAGACCGGAGTTTCCAGTGGTCCCGGGAATATGAGTCCGAATTCGGCAGGGATCCGCAAGGATTTATCACCATTGATAGTAAATTTTTTATGCCCGTGGTACGAAACGTGCCGGTCTTCCTGAATCAGGACCTTAATCCGGGGGATACCTGGTCCGCTGAAGGACACGAGATGCACGATTTTAGGGACAGTTTTGGCATAATCGAACCCTACCGGATTCCCTTTACCGCAGAGTATACTTTTTTGGGCCGCCGGCAATGGCGGGATAAAGACTACCCCGCTTTTTCCGTGTCCTACCGTATTTTTACCGAACCCGAACCGGTCAGGGGAACCCTCTGGCCCCGGCGTATTATGGGGGCGTCGGATCAAATCGTCTATTGGGATACCGAATTAGGCCAGGCAGTGGCTTATAACGAAGTATTCCGTATGGTCTTTGAATTATCCAACGGCAATACCGTGGAATACCGGGGCAGCGCGGAAGCGGAGATCATCGAATCCCCGGTGATGGACAAAGAACAAATCGCCCGGGAAATCGGGGAGGCGATTACCCGGATGGGTATCGCCGATACCTCGGTCCGGATCGTGGAGGAGGGCATATCCATTAGCCTTGAAAACATTCAATTTCAGCCCGATTCCGCGGAATTACTGCCGGCGGAAAAGATAAAGCTCGACAAAATCACCGGAGTCCTCCAAAAATACGGGGAACGGGACATTCTGGTGGGGGGCCATACCGCCCTGGCAGGGAGGCCTGAGGATCGGATGACCCTTTCCCGGGAACGGGCGGCGGCAGTGGCGGATTATTTAATCGAAAAAAAAGCCCGCGCCCCCGGCCATATCGTGGTCCGGGGGTATGGGGCGGAACAGCCCCTGGGGGACAATACGACCGAAGCGGGCCGCCGGAAGAACCGGCGCGTAGAAATTACCATACTTGAAAATTAAACAACGGCATGATAAAAATAGATACCCATGAATTATTCCAACCCGGCAAATCTTGCTGTGCTCGCCTGTCCCGGAGGGGAAGTCTTCGCCGATGAGGTAATTACCCATCTTAAGAAGTGTTATTATCATCATTTTAAAAAAACTACCTCCGAATTAGCCCGGCGATACAATATAGACACCGAAGAAGTAATTAAGAAGGTCAATTTCATCAACGAGGTCAATTCTTTTTCGTCAAATTCGCCCGCGGATGTCCTAAAATTTCATACCCCCCGGTTTAAAGTTCCTGCCCGGTTTACCCTGTTCCCCAACGGTGAAATAAAATCGGAAATTCTGGAATCCATCCGGGGTAAGGACATCTACATTGTGCAGGATGTGGAGAATCATTACCCGTTGAAGTTCAATGACGGCACGGTAACCAAGACCCTGTCGGTGAACGATCATCTCATGACCATTTTTGTGACCGTGGATGCGGTTAAACAGGCCGGGGCGGAACGGGTTACCCTGGTGGTTCCTATTTATCCCTACTCCCGGCAGCATAAAAAAAAGGGCCGGGAGGGGCTTACCGCAAGCCGGGTGGGAACCATTTTAGAATCCCTGGGGGTCAACCGGATCATTACCCTGGATATTCATTCCCGGGAAATCGGCAACGCCTTTAATTTCATGCGTCTGGAAAATCTTCATGCCAGTTATCAAATTATCCGCCGGTTTTTACAGATCACCGGGATCAAGGATGATGATCTGGTGGTAGTTTCCCCGGATACGGGGGCGGTAGACCGGAATAAATTTTACGCCACCGCCCTTAAACGGCCCCTGGCCTTGTTATACAAAGAACGGGATTATTCCCGGGTTTCCAAGGACGCCCTGGAAAACAATATCGCCGAGATAAAGCTGTTGGGGAATGTCAAGGATAAGACGGTTTTTATGGCCGACGACATGCTGGGTACCGGAGGAACCCTCCTTGAGGCCATGAAATTCCTCAAAGAACAGGGGGCAGGAAAGGTGATCGCCGCCATCAGCCTTCCCCTGTTTTCCGGGGATGCGGTAAAATATTTTGATACCGCCTATAACGAAGGGCTTTTTTTCCGGATCATTGGAACCAACGCCATATTCCAGGAGGAAGTGTTAAGCCGGGACTGGTATGTGAGCGTTAATATAACCAAATTTTTTGCCCAAACTATTTCCCGGCTCCACCAGGGGCTTTCCATGAGTTCCCTCCTGGATAACCGGGATATCATAGAAAAGCTCCTCACCGATACCTAATATCCATGACCCAACGGATTATCCTCTGTGTTGATATCGGAACCTCCGCGCTTAAGGCTTCTTTTATTGATGCCCGGGGTCATAATCATGGGTTTGTCCGTGAGGCCTATTCCCGGGAACAGTTGGTCCGGGGCGTCGTAACCGGGTCCGATTGGGAAAAAGCTTTTGTCCGGGCCCGGGGGGTTCTTGCCAAACAAGCGCCGGACCTCAAGCCCGACGCCCTCTGTATTTCCGGGAACGGCCCTACCCTGGTTCCCCTGACTGAGGGCGGGGAATCCCTTGCTCCCCTCCACTGGTATAACGGCCGGGCGGATGCACCGCGTATCCCGGAGCCGCTTCCCTCTTTGTTTCTTCCCTACGCCGCGGGATTTTTACAGGAGAACCCCGAAGCTTATGAGCGGACCCGGTATCTTTTTTCCGCGCCGGAGTGGCTTTCTTTTCAGTGCGGGGCGGAGCCGGTAACCGTCCTCCCCTCCCCGCTTTACGAACCCTCCTATTGGGACGAAACCCAATGCCGAAAATTCGGCCTGGATCAGGACAAATTTCCTCCCTTTGTACCCCTGGGAAGCCCCATCGGCGGGGTTTCCGCCAAGGCCGCGGAATATTTTGACCTTCCCCAAGGAATTCCCATCATCGCCGGCGGACCGGATTTTATTATGGCCCTTATCGGGGTCGGGGCGATAGAGCCGGGAATAGTCTGCGATCGGGCAGGGACCTCCGAGGGAATTAATTACTGTACCCCCGCCCCGGTTTACATTCCCGGGTTCAGGACCCTGCCCCATGTTGAAGCGGGATTTTGGAATCTGGGGGCCATCCTGCCGGCTTCGGGCCGCTTTTTTGACTGGTACCGGGAACTCACCGGGCAAACCGATGGGGGATATGATGAACTATTAGAGGAACTTATCGGAAAATCCGTTCCTCCCGGGTCTGGCGCGGCTCTGTCCCCCGGAGAGGGTCTTTTTTTTCCGGCATTACCCTTTCTCGATAAGCCTTCGGCGGCCGGCCTTTTTATGGCCTTCCCGGGGCTCCTCAACCGGACCGGGTTCGGCAGGGCGGTTTTGGAAGCCCTGGGTTTTTTGGTCCGGGATGCCCTGGAAATCTTCAGCAGCCATGGTTTCCCCATAACGGAGATGCGGCTTTCCGGGGGACAGAGCAAAAACGCCCGTTGGAACCAGCTGAAGGCGGACCTTACCGCCTGTACCCTGCTGCTCCCGGAAATACGGGACGGCGAGCTTGCGGGAGATGCCTGTATCGCAGCCCGGGCTCTGGGAGAATTTTCCAGCCTGCCCCAGGCGGTCTCCGGAATGATTCGTTTTACCGGCTCCTATATTCCCTCCCCCCAAAAGGCATCCCTTTATACCGAACGGTTCCATGTTTATCAGGAACTTAAAGAACGGGCCCGGAGTTTCCGGGGATGAAGGTCTATCGGATTCCCCCGGTGAGTTCCGCCCTGATTTTCGATATGGACTCGACCCTCTATACCAATCCGGAATATGCCCGGGATCAAATTGATCTTCCCATCCGGCGGCTTGCCCGTATCCGCGGCCGTAGTTTTGAGGATATGAAGGGAGAAATAGAAACCTACCGGGAAACCTGGGCCCAAACCCAAGGGGAAAAAATCAGCCTTACCAATGCTTTTAAGGATTTCGGTATTTCCCTGGAGGAAAACATCCGCTGGCGGGAAGAACTGTACGAACCCTCCCGGTATCTCAAGCCGGATCCGGTCCTTGGCAAAACCCTCGATATCTTGGCATCCGCTTTTTCCTTTGCCCTGGTTACGAATAATCCGGTGTTGATTGCCGAAAAGACCCTCGCTGCCCTGGGCATAGCTGATTTTTTTACTACTATTGTGGGCCTTGATACCTGTAAAGTATCAAAACCCCACCAGGCCCCTTTTCTTAAAGCAATGGAAGCCCTGGGCCTTCCCGCCGGGGAATGTATCGCCCTGGGGGACCGTTATGATTTTGACATAGCCCCTCCCCTGGAACTCGGCATGGGGGGCATCCTGGTAGACGGGGTTGAGGATGTGTATTGCCTTGAGGAAATACTGGCGGGGAGCGGGTAAAGGGGCGCTTGTTTGGGGGATTTTTCAGGTTCGATACCCCTGGGCAAACGCCGCATTATTGCCGGAAGCTCCGGCCCATCCGCCGGCGTAATGTAAAACGCAGGCCGGTCGTCCCTGAATACCTATGCGGAAAGCATTTTCCGGTTATAGGCATTGTATTTATCAGGCCGCTGTCTTAGCCCCGGCCCATCCCCGCCGGCCGGTATTTCCCCAGGGCGTATCCCGGAGAAATAAATGGTTTACCCCGGCTTTGCCGTTGCAGGACCCTTGACGAACCAACCCTAAAAGCGGAAAATAAGATTAAGTGATATATTTTAATGGCGGAACAATAACCCCGCCTTGCACGTTAGGAAGAATTTTTAGTAAGGAGCGATAGATGAGTATCATTGAATATGTTGAAGCCCGTGAAATCCTTGATTCCCGGGGTAATCCTACGGTCGAAGTGGATGTGGTCCTGGAGGATGGATCCCTGGGACGGGCGGCG
>JAITBE010000262.1 GCA_031283755.1 Spirochaetaceae bacterium | reverse complement strand
GATAACCGCCCATGCTACCGCAGTTTTTTGTGGAGCTTCCGGCGTTTTTTCCGGACCGCTTCTTTTTCACTGGCGGAGACGGTTTTAGCGGCCCGGTCCGAGGCAGGGTATATCCGGACCGGCTCCCGGTTGGGCAGCCGCGAGGCGATGATCAGCCAAGCCGCTGCCATCAGGATCATCAGGACGGAAAGGATCTGGCCGGTGGAAAAACTCAACAGGGGGTGGCTTATGGCGGGGGGGAGTCCGCTTTTTACGAATTCGATCCGGTACCCCAGGGCCTCATCGGGTTCCCGGAAATATTCGACAAAAAAACGGCAGATACCGTAGAGGATAAAATAAAACCCGCTGAGGAAGCCCTTAAAGGGTTTTTTATTTCGGATGAGCCAGGTGATAAGCCAGCAGAACACTCCCTCCAACAGGGCTTCGTAAAGCTGGGACGGATGCCGGGGCAGGTTCACCAGGGAGTCCATGCCGGGGACGGCGATTCCGGTTGTTTCCGCGGCCTCCCGCACCCAGGCTTCATTGGCGGACAGGGGCGTCGCGTTGGGGAAGATCATCCCCAGGGGACCGGTGGTTACCCGGCCCCACAATTCACCGTTGATAAAATTACCCAGCCGCCCGAAGGTATAGCCCAGGGGGATGCTCGCCGCGTACATATCGCCGATTTCCCGGGGGTCATACCGTTTTATCGCGGAATAAATGATGATCCCCAGGGTGCCGCCGAGGGCCCCCCCATGGTAGCTCATGCCCTGGAGGCCGGTAAATTTCCCGTCCCGAAAGGGCCAGAACACCAGCCAGGGCTGACGCCGGTATATATCGCTGGTTTCGTATACGATGGTAGCGAAGATCCGGGCCCCCAAAAGCAGGCCCAGGATACACCAGAAGAAAAGTCCCGAAAGCTCATCATCGCTCAGGGGGAAATGCCGTTCCCGGACCTGCCTGCGGTACAGCAAAAAGGCCACGGAAAAGGCCGCGATGTACATCAGCCCGTACCAGCGGAAGGGAAGACCGGGGATTATCTCCGGGGATAACCAGCTTGGAAATTGTATCGCTAATAGCATGAAAACCTCGTTACGATAGAATGTGCCAAAACCCGGCGGTTTCAGCGAAAAGACTCGGAAAAACCGGTCAACCCCGGCTTTTCCGCTAAATCCAAGGAAACGGTTCCAAAAACTGAAGTTTCGGAGCCGCCCCAAGGGGCTTCCCGGGGCTTAGGGCTTAAACCCCTGGCTGATGGCGGCGGCTAACTTTAATTTAAGAAAATTATTTTCTTTTTTTAATTTTGATATTTCAAACTGCTGGGATTTTATCGTTTCCACCAGATCCCCCTGGCTCAGGGCGCCGGAATGGAGCAGCTCCTCCACATATTCTACCTTGTTTTCAAAGTCGCTTTCCGCCTCGGCTCCCGCTTCCTGGAAACTGTCGTCGATCTCCTTATCGGTGAGGGAGAATTTTTCCTCGTCCGATTGGAGGATTTTGTCGGCGATACGATAGAGCGCCTGGGCTATGATGGACTGGGGCTTGTAGAGCACCACCGGCAGCCGGGATGAAAGGGCCACATCCTGGATCGAATCCCGGTAGATGATCCCCAGGTGTTCAATCTGAAGATTCAGGTATTCCTCGCAGGACCGGCGGATTTTCATGGACACATCCGCGTCCTTGGGATCGTCGATCAGGTTCATGATAAGCCGGGGATGAAACCGGTCAAAGTGGGCTTTGAATTTGGCGTAAGAAGCGGGATCAACCTGCCTTATTTCCGCAAGCATTTTGGGGATATAGAGTTTCCGCGGTCCCGAACCTTCCTTCCTCATCTGATCCAAATAATCGTAGGCCTTGGTTCCCTTAGTAAAAATGGTGTACATCAACCGGTAAGAGGCGTTTTTTAGGAAAATATAGGCATTCAGTATTGCGGTTACTATCGGAGCGGTAATAATAATCCCCTGCCCGGAGAGGAGGAAAAAGTCCAGAATGGATTGATGGGTTCCGGCGCCCAGGTCGAGGATCAGGATGTCCGTGTCCTTTTCCAGGGCCAGAAGCTGTTTAACCAAGGCTTTCCTCTGGGATGTTTTAAGATTCGCCGTCCCGGGAATCTCGTTGTCCCCGGGAATGAACCGGAGCCCTTTGATCTCCGTATCAACGATAATATCGGAAAAATTTCCCTGGGTGCCGTTTATATAAAGGCCGATCCCCTTTTGCGGCGACTGATACCCCAGGACCAGGTGTAAATTCGACGCCCCCAAATCCAGATCCGCTAAAACCACCCGTTTGCTGGACTGGGCGAAAACAACGGCTAAATTCGCGGCGATTAAAGACTTGCCGACCCCGCCCTTCCCGCTTGCGATGGGTATTATCCTCATAACACACCTCTTTCCTCGGGAATCGTCTCTTCCACGATTTCCACCGGCTCCGGGGGCGGTTTCCGGTATAATTTACTTTTTAGGAATGAACTTCCCAGCATGGAAGCCGTATCCAGGACGATAAAACAAAAAACAAGCCCCAAAACCCTAATAAATTCCGGCGCGGAACCGGCGGAGATAAAAATACCCTGGAAGGAAAAGATGAGCCATCCAATGGCCGAAACGACCGTGATGGTTTTTCCCGCCAGATAGAGGGAAACATAACCCTTGTACTCCTCGGGGCGGAGCAATAAAAAGAAACCCATCAGAGGAAAGAGCGCATTGGGTACCGCGTAGACCAGATAGGGAAACCAGGAAGCTTCCGGGTTTTCCCCCAGGGGTATGACGGTAATGAGTAATTCCAGCATAAAAAGCAGCCGAAAAAAGTCATATATTAAAAGGCCCAGTCTGAGCGGCCGGTAAGGGGTCCTATGTGTTTCCATATATAAAAATCTACGGTTCTCCGGGGTTAGGGTCAAGGGGGGGAAACCTTAGATTGGCCTGAACCGCACCCGGAACCTGAGGCGGTTTTAAAATTCCATTAAAAAAACCCATGATTTTACGGCCGCAAGACGAGATTGCGGGGGTTTGTGAGTCACCGCCGGGTTGTCTCACAAACCCCTGGAGCCTTCTACCGTAAATCAAAGGGTTTCAATATCTTGTCCACCTCTATGGGCTTACCGTTTTCGTCGTCAACGGTAACTTTGGTGAAGATCCAGCCGTCTATCTTGTCCGGATCAACTCCGGCTTTCAGGAGAGGTTCGGGGTTAAGGACAAAGACCAGGTCCTTGTCGTTGGCGGCCATGTCCTTGGCCCACTCAAAAAGATTGCCGTCCCCAAGGTTGACCCCGTAATGATCCATAGCCATGTGATAGCCGATGGCCTTCCGTTTCATTTTAACCAACTGTTCATAAGAGGCGAGGGGGGTAACTTCTCCCCGGTATTTTAATGGTTCCGTTCCGAGCTTTGTTCCCGTTGCAATTTTACCCCCGTTAAAAACGAAATTTTCAGGCAGCTTTTGGGGATCAAGCCCCGCGGCAATGAAGGGGGAAGCGTCAAATTCAATCATCACGTCATAGAGGGGGCTTTCCGCGTAATTCCGGCTCCAAATGAACCGGGTGCTGTTGTCCGGGGCCGTCAGGGACCAGCCGCCATTTTTTTCGTCCGGCGTGACCGACCGGGACGCCTGCTGCAGAACCTTTTCAAAGGATTTCACCGAATTGGTTCCCACCACGTCAAGTTTTCCGCAGGAAATGACCGACAGGGCAAGCAGGATTAAAAAGGCCCCCATGATCAGGTTTTTTTTCAAAATGCCGGAATGAGCCTCCGCAGGGCAAGCCCTGCGGTATCTTAGGCGTTGCGTCATTTGAGCCGGAGCAAGCTCCGGGGTATTAAACCAGACTTTCGAATCAACAACCCAAGAACCCGCTTCGCGGGGGAGGCAGGACGGGGTATGTTGTTCCCGTAAGGTATTTGACTCAGGGTCCATACCCTGGTTCCGCCCCAAGGCTCCCGCGTAAGAGGGCTCTTGGGTATGGACCCTTCGCGATGAATCAAGCGGATTCCGAAAAATCCCCGGTATTACTTTTGTTTCTGTTGTCATTTTTTTCTCCTCTATTTGGGCTGTTTCAGAATGCTGGATTTTGAAACAGCTCTTTTATTCGCAATGGGGTCTAATACCCAAGAACCCGCTCACCGGCTCCCGGGGGAGCTTTTGGGTGAGGAGGTTCATTCCTGAACCACGCTGCTTAACAGCAGCCGCGGACCCTCGTATTCTCCAGGGTTTCAATTTTCTCCGGCGTGGTTTCCTGCGCCGGTTTAAACCGCTTGAGCCGGAGGGCGTTGGTCAGTACCGATACGGAACTCATGCTCATGGCGGCGGCGGCGAATATGGGATTAAGGAGGGGTCCCCCAAAAAGGTACAAGACCCCGGCGGCGATGGGAATGCCCAGGGTATTGTAGCCGAAGGCCCAAAACAAGTTCTGTTTGATGATACGAATCGTCTGCTTGCTCAGATTGATAGCCGTGGGAACATCCATCAGATCGCTGCGCATAAGCACAATATCCGCCGACTCCATGGCTACATCGGTGCCGCTCCCAATGGCGATACCAATATCCGCCTGCGCCAGCGCCGGGGCGTCATTGATGCCGTCCCCTATCATCGCCACTATGTTACGGTGGTTTGAAGAAACGCCGGCGCGGTTCTCCCCGCCTGTTTCGTTTTGCAGGTTTTTTATTTCCGCCGCCTTGTCCTGGGGAAGCACCTCCGAAAGCACCCGGTCAATCCCCACCTGGCGGGCAATGGCGGCGGCGGTTTTTTGGTTGTCGCCGGTGATCATGGCGACCCTGATTCCCATTTTGTGGAGGCGTTCGACCGCCGCCGGGCTGTTCTTTTTCAGGACATCCGCCACCGCCACAATCCCCACGGCCCGCATATCGGCGGCGCCATCCTTTAGGGCAATGTACATCGGGGTCTTCCCTTCGCCGGCAAGCCGGTCGCTTTCGGCTTCCAGTTTTGAAAGGGGGATGTTCCGTTCCTCCATAAGTTTTCTGTTGCCCGCCAGTACCGTAACACCGTTTATGACTGCTTCAATGCCGCGTCCCGGTATGGCCTTGAAATCATCGGCGCGGAAGATCTCCAGCCCCTTGTTTTGTACGCTTTGAACAATTGCCTGTCCCAGGGGATGTTCGGAGCCTTTTTCCGCGGAAGCGGCGATTTGCAGGAGCACATCCTCAGGACTTGCGGGCGGGGGCGTTGCGGGGGTAGGACGCCCGCTGAAGCGGGGGGGGAGACTTCCCCCCTCAACAACGATCACATCGGTAACTTCGGGCTTCCCTTCGGTGAGGGTCCCGGTCTTGTCAAATACAATCGTGTTGATCCTATGGGTGGTTTCAAGGGCCTCGCCGCCTTTAATCAGGATGCCGTTTCCCGCGCCCTTGCCGGTTCCCACCATGATCGCCGTGGGCGTGGCAAGGCCCAGGGCGCAGGGGCAGGCGATGACCAGCACGGAGATAAAAATGGTGAGGGAGAATTCCAGCGGTGATTTACCCACGGGTAAATTTACCAGACCCGCGGAAGCCGTAATAAACCAGGCAAGTCCGGCAAGCACCGCAATGAGGCAGACAATGGGCACAAAATAGCCCGACACAATATCGGCTAACTGCGCGATAGGGGCCTTTGAGCCCTGGGCGTCCTCCACCAAACGGATGATCTGGGCCAGCGCCGTATCGCTTCCTACCTTGGTCGCCTTGAAGCGGATGAGGCCGTTGGCGTTGATGGTGGCCCCGTAGACCGGGTCCCCCGCCTTTTTGTCCACCGGCATACTTTCCCCGGTGAGCATGGATTCGTCGATGGACGTGTTCCCCTCGGTTACGATGCCGTCTACCGGAATTTTCGCCCCCGGCTTTACCACCACGATATCGCCGGGCAGCACTTCGTCGATGGGGAGTTCTTTTTCTTCCCCGTTTTCGATGATGATCGCCGTTTTTGGGGCAAGGCCCATGAGTTTTTTGATAGCCTCGCTGGTCCGGCCCTTTGATACCGCCTCCAGGGTTTTTCCCAGCAGAATGAGGGCGATAATGACTCCGGCGGTTTCAAAGTACAGGGATTCTACCGCGCGGAAATTGCCCAGGTAAATCTGCCAGACATTAAAGATACTGTAGATAAATGCCGCCGATGTACCAACCGCGATAAGGCTGTCCATGTTAGGGCTCCGGTGGAGGAGGTTTTTGAACCCGACCGTATAAAACCGGTATCCCACCGCTATGATAGGAATGACCAGGGCCAGTTCCGCCAGGGCGTAGATAAAGGGGAAATTCATCGGCGCCAAGGCCCGGGGGAACGGAAGGTTAAACCAGGTAATCATGGGAACCATGGCAATGTAGAGCAGGGGCAGACCCAGGGAAGCGGCGACAATAAATTTTGTTTTAAGGACCCGGATTTCTTTTTCCTTGCGTAGCTTATCTTCGTCTACGGCATGGCCCTTGGTTATTTCCAGGGCCTGGTATCCCGCCTTTTCGATGGAGTCTTTTATTGCCGATACCCGGACCACCGCCGGATTATAAACCACCGTGGCTTTTTCCGTGGCCAGGTTCACCGCAGCGGTTTCTATGCCATCCAGTTTACGGATTGCCTTTTCAACCCGGGCCGCGCAGGCCGCGCAGGTCATACCGCCGATGGGTATGGTTACGGTTGCGCCCGGGGGTTTCTCCAAGACCTCGTACCCGATTTTAACCACCGCCTCTTTTATGCTGGAAAGGGTTCTGGTATCATGGTATTCTACAAAGAGTTTTTCGCTGGCCAGGTTCACCGAAGCGGCGGTAACCCCTTCGATTTTCCGAACCGTCTTTTCTATCCGTCCCGCGCAGGCCGCGCAGGTCATGCCGCCAATGGCTAAGGTCTCGTTTTGCATGGTATACTCCTGATGTTTTTAAAATTCGATGGTCCCAGGGCCATGATTTTGAAAAACAGCCTTAGATTTAAAGGGCGCGGGCCGCCCCGGGAAGCTGTCCGGACAAATTTTTTGCCCTTCGGGCAGCCCCAATACTATTCGGGAATCTGGTTTAATACCCGGAGCTTGCTCCGCTTGCTCCGGCTCAAATAACGCAGCGCTTACAAAATTGGTATTAAACCCGCGAACCCGCTCGCGGGGGAGGGTCTTATAAACTTCCGCGCGAACGACTCCTGAAATATAGCGCCGCTAAAGATACCGCGGAGTTCTGCTCCGCGGATGCTCATTGACCGGTAATGTCCAAGCCGCCGGCCGGCGGGGAAGACGCCGCGCCCGGGAGGGTTGTTTGGGTTTTACCGCAATACTTGTCCATATATTCATTCATTACCCTGGTAAGCCGGATTTCCAGGGATTTATCGTAGAGTAATGCGCCGCCTTTAATGGCTTTGGCGCCGAGAAAATGACCGATGCCGGAGTAGAAGGCAATAAAATCATGGCCAACCCCGTAAACATTAAACGCGCTGTTCAAGGCCGTCGAATTCGCGTAGGGCACCAGACGATCCGCGGCATCGTGTACGATAATGGTAGGGGGACTGTTAGGGGTAACAAAATAAATCGGAGAAATGACCGTCAGGATTTCCCGGCTGGATTCACTGTACCCTTCGCTGGTAATATCGCCCTCCACAATACGATGGCCGGTCGCTTTTTCCGCTATTTCATAAAAGAATTTTTCCATCTTTAGCTTCTTGAAGTTGTACAGAAAGGCGGTATCCCCCAGGTCTGTAGGGCCGGCCATGTCAACGCAAAACGCTATCGGTATCGGGCTGGTCTCATGGTGTTTGTAGGCATAAAGCATTGCCAGGTGCCCGCCGGAAGAATGCCCCATGAGGATCAATTTTCCCGGGTCCACGTTATTTTGCCCGCAAAA
The DNA here is from genome assembly GCA_031283755.1 of Spirochaetaceae bacterium. GTDB lineage: Bacteria > Spirochaetota > Spirochaetia > Treponematales > Breznakiellaceae > JAIRMO01. Next base: position 3,247 of record JAITBE010000262.1, on the reverse strand, counting down.
TTCCCGGATATAAACGACGGCGGCGGCCACATCTTCCTCCAGATCATCCATGTGGGTGGTTTCATCGATGTACCGGTGGCTTATAGAAGCGATAACGAACCTGTTCCTGAAGGTGTCCAAAAAAACCGGACAGTTGCTTTTGTCGCCGTACATCCATATCCCGCCATGAATAAACAAGATAACGCCCTCAGGGGCCGTTGTATTAGGAATTGAAATGTCCGCCACATTCCGTTCATAAGGCCCGTAGTTCAGGTCCTTATGCAGGGTGTAACGAACATCCGGCGGTATTTCTCCGGTAGAAACGCAGCCGGCAAGGGAGGCTAAACAAACCAATATAAGAATTTTTTTCAAAATGTCAAATTTTGAAAAAATCTTACTTGTCAAAGCAGGCTTTAGGCCGCTTTGTTCCAAATTTCTCTCAAAACCAGCCAGGTTTTGGGCAAGACAGGCCAATGACCCCATGGTAAATTTCCGCATAATTTCATTTTTATATAAAAAAAACACTTCCGCAAGGGGAAATTTACGATCCAGGGTATATGGTAACATTCTCCTCTCCCCTAACTCCTTCTCCACCGGGCAAAAATAACCTTGGCTTCTTTGAGGAAATCCTGTGAAATGGTGATGGTCTTATCCGTTACCGTCTTATTGTCCGGGAAAATAGGCACCGGATTACAGCCCCCGGAACGTACCCCGACCTGGCTCAACCGGAACCGGTTGCCACAGTTCTGGCATATCAGTACCGTCCCCTGCTGTTTGTAAAAACCCCGGCCCGAACCATAACACACCTGGCAGGTATTAAAGGCCGTTCTGATGGTTCCGTCCGGGGCTTTTACCGCGAGAACCTCAAGCCGGGTTCCCTCGATATCAACCGGATAGAAGATAGCGTTTTCCGTTATCTCCGCCGCCTGAATCACCAGATCCTGGTCGGCAATCGGGGGCTTTATCGTATTTTGCCGGCTGGTTTGCGCGAAAACCAGGCCGGGGATAAACAGCATAGCCGTTGCCAAGCCCCAAAGACACCTTTTTTCTCTCATTTTTCACTCCTTGATCAAGATTAAGCCGGTTTAGTTTTAAAAACGGCTTGGGGAAAAGCGTTTGCCCCCGATAGCCGGGGCGCTTTTCCGCCGGTCAGACCTTCAGGTCTTGGTTTCCCTTTCCACCGCAGCAATCGGGCAGGGGGCCCTTCACGGGCTTTAAAAATCGTTTGGCAAACCAAAGGATTCCGCCCAAAAAAACAACAACCAAAACAACCGCGACAAGATTTTCCATATATACCTCTCCTGTGAAATTTTTATCTGCCGCAGCAGCCCGAGCCCTGGGTTGCCGCTTCAAAATAAGCATCCGGATATATTAAGGTTTCATAGTCCGCTACTTCCGCTTTTATCTCTTCTATGGCCGCCTCCCGCAAATCCTCTACGACTTTTACATAACCGTAAAACACATGGTCGGCGGTGGAAAAATCAAAATCCTCGGTGGGCATAAGCTGGATAACATTGTCCCCCTGCTCCATATCGATTTGGGTATAATAGGCCGGGAAAATGAGTTTGTTGTTTCCGGGATCAAGGGAATCGTTGTTAATAACCCACGCGGTTGGAATTGATCGCTGTACCACCATAATCGCGGGCGCTATCCCGTCGTCCCGAAGTTGTATGCGTACCGTCTGGTAATCTTCCCGCATTTCCGCCAGGGCCACCGCGTCCGTAGGAATAAGCACCCCCGCCGGAGCGGGCGCCAGGTCCGGCTCCGGCTCCGCAAAAGCCGCGCCGGCGGCAGCGCCCTCGGGAACCACCGTAATGGAACTGCGGATCATCCCCATCCAGCAGGAATAGGAGAATTTCCCTGTCCGCTCCGGGGTAAATTCGATCACATTTTCCCCGGGCGTAAACCGATGTTCAATGCCGTATTCCCGGATGATCATGCGGTTGTTACATCCGTTGATGCTTCCCGTGGGGGCGTTGATCGTCCAGCGCACCGGGATTCCCGCCTGAACCGTAATCGCCGGATACCGCCCCCCGCTCAGGGTTGAATTAACCAGCTGTACGCCGTTTTCGATTTGAAAGGGCGTTTCCGCGGCAGGGGGAAAATTTTCGTTCCCCCGCCAGCGCACATTCGCGGCCGAGGGATTTATCGCCGCCATGGCCTGATCGACAAAATCAAGGTTAAGCCTCAGGCGGTCTGAAAAACCGCCCAGGTTAAAGCCATAGGTGAACATGGTCATCCCCATGACCGTCACGAGGATCGCCCCGGCCTTCATCACCCGGCGGGTAAATACGGGGCCTTTAGCGGTATTGCTCAATATTGAGCTCAGGGCCCCAAGGCCGAACATCAGGGGAACCGTTCCCACGCTGAAGAGGAACATGGAGATCCCCCCGGCAATGGGGCTGCCCGTAGACAGGGCGTACAGCTGCATGGCCTGTAAGGGGCCGCAGGGCATGAGGCCGTTGAGCAGGCCGATAAACAGGGGATTTCCGCCGGCCGACTTTTGCGCGTCAATTTTCCGGGCGAAAATTTGGGGAAGCCGGAGGTTAAAGCGGCGCAGGGCCGGGAAAAACCCCAGCATATTGATCCCCATGATCACCATGAAGGCCCCGGCGGCAAGCTGGACAATCCCCTGGAAGGGCCCCGATACACTTACCACCGAACCCAGGGCCCCCACAAGAACCCCCACCGCCGTATAGGAAATAACCCGTCCGGCATTGTAAAGAATCGACGGAAACAACATCTGCCGGCGGTTTCCTCCCGCCGGGGCGGCGGGGATACATTGGGAGAGGTTAATCCCCCCGCACATGGCCACGCAGTGAACCGAGGTAACAAGGCCGATGACCAGCAGCATCCCGTAGCCCATCCCCGCCTCCGCCAGGGGAAAGGCCGAGGTCAGGGTACTGATCCCCAATCCCCGCGCAAAGGCATAGAGGGAAAGGATGATGACCAGGGTCCCGGCGATCTCTAAAACCGGCGTCCGCTGTTTGCCGTCTATAACCCGGTAATTTAGCTTTTCAATAAGCGCCGTAATCTCCGTAAAGGTAATCACCGAGGCGTTATAGGTAACCGTCGCCGTCCCGGTCGTGAAATTCACCGCCGCGTCCTCAACCCCCACGGTACTTTTCAGCGTTTTTTCAATCCGGTTTTGGCAGTTTATACAGGTCATACCGCCGATACGGAAGGAACTTGATTTCAGGTTATCCATTGCGCCGCTCCTCTCTACGCCCAAAGTTTACTATGCAATTGTGTCAAAATTATGACGATT
>JAITBE010000196.1 GCA_031283755.1 Spirochaetaceae bacterium | reverse complement strand
TTTTCTTGACTTTTTATGAAAATTGAGTATTTTTAAAGTAAGGAAGGATAAAAAAACCTTCTTACCGGCGGCGCCGCTAAAAACTACAAAAAGGGAGTTATTCATGACGGAAAGACACAATCGGATTTTAGAGCTCTTGGCGACTAATCAACGGATAGAGGTAACCATGTTGTCGGATTTACTGGCGGTTTCCCAGGTTACGGTCCGAAAAGATCTGGACCAGCTTGAAAACCTGGGGCTTTTGCGCCGCGAGCACGGGTTTGCGCTTTTTGGTTCTATCGACGATGTGGGAAAGCGGATGGCCATTCACTACGAGGTGAAACGCCGGATCGCCCGGGAAGCGGCGGCTCTGGTGGAGGAGGGTGAAACGGTGATGATCGAATCCGGGTCCTGCTGCGCCCTGCTGGCGGAGGAGTTGGCTAATACCCGGCAGGATGTTACCATCGTTACCAATTCGGCGTTTATCGCCAACCATATCCGCCACGCCCCCTACAGCAAGGTGATCCTCCTGGGGGGGCAGTACCAGCCGGCCGCCCAGGTGCTGGTCGGCTCCATCACCCGGCGCTCGGCGGAGGTCTTCTTCTCCGACAAGTTTTTCATCGGCGCCGATGGCTTTATACCGCGGTACGGCTTTACCGGCAAGGATCATCTGCGGGCGCAAACGGTCCGGGACCTGGTAGAACAGGCCCAGCAAATAATCGTACTGACCGAATCGGAGAAGTTTTTTCACCAGGGTTCCGAAGGACTGATACGGACCGAGGAAGTGTCGATGGTCTTTACCGACGACAATATTCCGCTGGAGGTAGAAACCAATCTAAGGCAGAAGAACATCGATGTCCGCAAGGTAAAGTCTTAATAGAAAGCCATGGGTCCCTACCCTCGATCCCCGGATCGGCGTATGGACCCACGGACCCGCCCATGCGGGAGTATTTCCTGCCCGGCGGAGTTATTGGTAAACAAGACCGTTTCGGTTTGCCTGTAAACTCCGAAATGTTTGTTAAGAAATCATTTTTCTTTTTTTTGAAACGTTTTTTGTTTACAAATGAAATAATTTGTGGTAAATTAAGAATAGCGGAGCTGGTTCCAAAACCGTATGTTTTGTTGCCGGCCCTCGCAGTTTCCGGGGCTGAAAGTCCTTGGCCGGTGCCTTATGGAACTGCTTCCGCCGCTTTTTGACTTTGGCAAGCCCGTTGACGGGAACTTACCGGTGTAGTTTGATCGAAAAAGGGGAAGTGTATGGGTGCGTATGTTGTGGGAATTGATGTAGGGGGCACAAAGATCGCTTGCGGACTTTTTGATGAAAAGAAAAATCTTGTCGCCCAGCGCCGCTGCCCCTCGGACCCCGCCTTGCCGCCGGAAGTCTTTTTTGACGGCCTGATCCGGGAGATCCGTCTCCTGTTGGAAGAACAGGCCCTGGGCCTGGACAAACTCCGGGGAATCGGGCTGGCGATGCCCTCGTTTATCCTCTTTGAACAAGGCTATATCGTAAAAACCAGTAACCTGGTTAACATCCGGGAATTTCCCGCCAAGACCTATTTGACGGAAAAACTCCCCGGACTCCCCATTGTTTTGGATAATGACGCCCACGCGGCGGCCCTGGCCGAAAGCCGTTTTGGCGCGGGCAGGGGCTTTAAAAATATGCTTTACTGCCCAATTAGTACCGGCATAGCCACGGGAATTATCATTAACGGTAAACTTTTCCGGGGCACCTATGGCTGGGCCGGGGAAACCGGCCACATGATTGCCACCCCCGGGGAGGGCCTGGTCTGCGGCTGTGGCAACCAGGGCTGTTTCATGTCCTGGTGTTCGGGCTCCATGATCATTAAACATATCCGGAATTGGATAAACCAGGGAGAAAAAACCCTCATGACCAGCCTTGCCGGCGGCGCCGAACATATTGATTGCATCCACCTGGAAGCCGCCTATGACCGCCGCGATCCCCTGGCGGTGAGGGCCCTGGATCAAATGGCCCGGTATATGGGGCAGTGGTTTTTTAACCTCTATATGACCTTTAACATCGATTGTTTCGTCCTGGGCGGGGGCCTCCTTAAAATGGGGGGCAAACTGCTCGGCCCGGTCCGGGAGATCTTTGATATATACAACCGGAATAATATGCCGGTTTATTTTAAGCCCGCCGAACTTGAGGACCGTTTTGGTATGATTGGGGCGGCGGAGCTGATTTTTGAGGAATACGGGAGTATGGTATGAATTATTTTGGCGCTCTCACTCCCCGAATGCATGATTTTCGGGAAGAATTGCTTACGGCAACCCCTTTTGTTTGTACGGAACGGGCAAAGATCACCACCGATACCTATCGGATGAACATGGACCAGCCCCTGGCCCTGCGCCGGGCTTTAATGTATCAGAACGTCCTTGCGGGGATGAGTGTTTTTATCGAACCCCAAACCCTGCTGGCCGGGAATCAGGCTTCGGGAAACCGGTCCGCGCCGATCTTCCCCGAATATGCCATGGATTGGGTCATCGCGGAGCTGGACGAATTTGACAAACGGGACGGGGACCGGTTTTACATTACCCCCAAAAACAAAGATATCCTCCGGGAAATCGCCCCTTTCTGGGAGCATAACACCGTCAAAGACCGGGGCCTGGCCGCCATGCCCGCCTCCGCCAAGGTCTTTTACGATTTGGGGATCATCAAGGCCGAAGGAAACATCACCTCCGGAGACGCCCATGTGGCGGTGGACTACCGCCGGATGCTGCAAAAGGGGCTTAAGGAATATAAGGAGCGGGCGGAAGAAAAACTCAAAAACCTGGACCTTACCGATTACCAAAACCTGGCCAAGTCCTATTTTTACCGGGCGGTGATCATCGTGGTGGACGCCACCCGGGCCTTTGCCCGGCGTTACGCGGATCTGGCCCGCCGCGCGGCCCAGGGGGAACATGACCCCCGGCGGAAGGCGGAACTTTTGGAGATGGGCCGGATCCTGGACAAGGTACCCTATGAAGCCGCGGAAACCTTTTACGAGGCGGTTCAGGCCCTGTGGCTGGTACATCTCTGTCTGCAAATAGAAAGCAACGGCCACTCCCTTTCCTACGGCCGGATGGATCAGTACCTCTACCCCTATTACGAAAGGGACCTGGCCGCGGGCCGTATCACCGGGGACGGGGCCTGTGAACTCCTCACCAACCTCTGGCTCAAGACCTTCACCATCAATAAGATCCGCAGCTGGTCCCATACCCGGTTTTCCGCGGGAAGCCCCCTCTACCAAAACGTAACCGTGGGGGGCCAGACCGTGGAGGGGAAAGACGCGGTGAACCCCCTGACCTACCTCATCCTCCGCAGCGTGGCCCAGACCCGGCTCCCCCAGCCGAATCTGACCGTGCGTTACCACAAGGGCCTGGACAACCGGTTTATGGCGGAATGTATCGAAGTGGTCCGCCTGGGCTTCGGGATGCCCGCCTTCAACAGCGACGAGGTGATCATCCCCTCCTTTATCAAGAAGGGGGTAAAACCGGAGGACGCCTACAA
>JAITBE010000010.1 GCA_031283755.1 Spirochaetaceae bacterium | reverse complement strand
AATGATAGCATATATATGCGGGGAGATTTTAATGCCCGTTCCGATGCCGATGAGCACACTATAGTCACGAATTTTTTGGGTGTTTTTGACGCCCTGATCCGGAGCATAGAGGATCCGGCAAAAAAAATTGCCGGTATAGCCTTCGCGTTTCCCGGTGATTTTGATTGGAAGGCCTGGTCCATACCCCGGAGCTTGCTCCGGAAAATTTACCACCACTGAAAAAGTGTACCCCAATTTTCGGATCGGGGTATGGACCAGACCAGTATAATAAATTTCCTATCCAACGAAGATACCCCGGAGCTTGCTCCTGGGTTCTTCATTGTTTTTTCGGATTTTCCCTAAAAAAAAGACGATGCGCCTGGACGTCGAATTGCGCACCGTCTACTAACTTGAGGTATTACCCTCCCGTTGTATTGTATATCGGCGTTATCTTTTTGAACCTTTAGAGGGAAAAACGCGAAGTACGGACAAATTATACTCCGCCGCCAGAGCCAGAGCCCGGTATAATTTTGTTGATAATTCCAGGTATCGCTCCAAGGGCTTCCCGGGAGGGTTTTCCAGTTGGGCTTCCAATTCCGCGGGAGGCGGAAAGAGAAACCCCGCTATGTCTTTTACCGCGCTGGAGCTTATCCGTCGGTTGGTCTCGTCCAGTTTTGCTAAGATCTCTTCCTCTACGTTTTTTTTCTTCCCAAGATCCCCATAGGCCTTCGCTGCCTGGCGTTCCGCTTCTTCGGCCAGGTTTTTTATCCCTTCCAGGCCTTCCAAAAGGGCCTCCCGGGCCTTTTGGAAGGCCTGGGCCCGTTGTTCTATCCGGGCAGGGGAATAAAAATCCCCGGCAATTTGAGCAAAAACTTCCCCCAGGATCCGGTTTATCTCGTCCCGCCGGGGGGGCAGGGCAAGGAGTTCTTCCGGGTCCGCCAGGTCCATGCCGGAAATGGCCAGTCCCCCCGGGGAAAAACTCCGGTTCTGTATTTCGGGATAAAGCCGGAAACGGTTTTCAAACCAGGCGGCATAGAGAGAAAGCCGCCGGTCCGTAAAGACCTGACCCCCGCCGGCCGCGGCGGCCCAAAAGGGCTGTCCGTCCCGAAGGGCCCGAACAGACCAGGTTTCAGGGGGGATAAAACGGTTTCCCGCTGCCAGAGCCCGCTCCTCAAAAAGGGCTCCCTTAAAATGGGTTTTTAATTCAGGAAAGGCCAGATCAAGCCCCGCCCACCAGACCGAAGATGCCCCCAGGATCCGGGCAAAATCCCAGGCGGTGGCGGCTACCGACCCCCCGGCGCCAAGCGGTCCCTTGGGATCCACCATATCTTCGATAAACCGTCCGAGGGGAAAGAGGGAACCGCAGAGAAAGGTTCGTCCAAAGGGCTGCCGTAGTACCGGAGGGTAGACCGCCGATTCGGTAACAAGGCAGCTCCTGATCGCCGCGGTCCGGTCCAGGTGCCGGGCATTCCAGTATTGGGGGTCCACCACCAGGATAAAATCGGGACTAACCCCTGTTTTTAGGAGCAGCCGCAGGGAGGTATCCACCGCCACCAGGACACAGCGTTCCCCAAGGGCGGGGAGCAGCCCGCGGACCCGGTCCAGGGAAGGACCCGCCGCCACAAGGAGTACCGGCGGGCCGGAGGAAGCTCCGGCTTCGCCGCTCTTCCAGGCGGATGAGGAAAGACAACCAGCCAGGCAAGAAATCCCCGGCAGGTCCCGGGCGGCCTCCATGTTCCGGGCCAGATTCCGTACCCAACGCCGGCCAAAACGCCGGAGGGTGGCCATGTTCACATCTTCCCGGGAGGTCCAGGTTCGGATATGGTGTTCCACCCCGGTGTACCAGGTTTCGTCCAGCCGCATCAGGGCCCGGTTTTTAAGGAGTTCCGGGGAACTTCCCTCCTGCCGGGAAGAACCTCCAAAAAAAGCGAGGGCCCCGGTAATCCCCTCCCCGGTTCCGCCAACCATAAAGATGAGCCGGTGGCTGCCGAGGAATTCCCCAAAATCCCTGGTTTCCAGGGCCTTTTTCAGGACCGCCCCGTGGCGTTCCAGGATGATCAGGGGCCGTTCCGGTTTGGCTTCCGCGGCGGCTTCCGCGGCATATCCCAGGCCAAAGCCCAAGACCACCAAGGGGCCATCCCCGGTCAATTCTTGGGCAAGGCGCCGTCCTTCCCGGACCGGGTCCCGGGGAGAATGGATGTGGATACCGTCAATGATCAAGGTAGGATCCCCGGTGGCGCTTTTTTCCACAAGCATTTTCCGGGGAGGCCTCTGCTCCCGGAGAAGTTCCTCCTCCAACCCCGGATACCGGGCCCGGAGGATCTTTATGTTGGTATCCCAGGGTTCCATTGAACCTCCCCTTCTTATACGTAAGGCGCTTTCAAAATCCCTTGTCCCGTAGAACCGTGATTTTGAAACCGGCCCGCCTGGACCAGGTCTTGTCCGGTCCCTTATTCCAGTTCCAGGGTGATGGTATCCCCCGGGGAAAGGGGCGTTCCCGGAGGGGGATACTGACGGCGCACCCAGCCGTCACCGGTAATTTCGATATGAACCTCATCCTGAAGGAGCAGGGGAAGAAGGCTGCGTTTTGAATAGCCGGAAAAATCCGGGACCCTATCCGAGAGGAGGGGGCTCTCCTCCTGGGGGATGCTTACCGAGCCGGAATGGACAACTTGGGGATTTTTACCCCGGGGTATTCCCAGATAATCCACCAGGACTTCGGCGGCTTCCCGGATAGGAGGCGCCGCGATCCTTCCCCCAAGATAGGAAACTCCCTGGGGTTTTATGATGGCCAGGTAGAGGATCAAGGAAGGGGATTCCGCCGGTATCATAGCCAAACAACTGGCGATAAAATCGGTATTCGAATAGACCCCCGTAAGGGGATCGATAATCTGGGCGGTACCGGTTTTAACCGCCAGAGAAAGGTCCTCTATATTGGCCCGCCAGCCGGTCCCTATATTGGAGGTAACATCCACCATATATTGCCGCATATTCCGGGAGGTCTCCGCCTGGAGGACCCGCCGGGGAGAACCAGTGGTATAGGGCACGGATTTTTTACCGTCCCCGGATACTATCCGGGAGACGATCCGGGGAGGGACCAGAACACCGTCGTTGGCCACCGCCGTGGCGGCCTGGAGCATCTGCAGGGCGGAAACGGCGATCTCCTGCCCCATGGCTATGGTAGGCTTGGAACGTTCCGACCACTGGTCCAAAGTCCGCAGGAACCCGACGGTTTCTCCGGGATTTCCCGCTCCGGTCCGGGAAGCAAACCCAAAGTTCCGGATTAAATTATTAAAACTTTCCCTTCCCAGCCGGTCCGAAGCATAAGCCGCTCCGGCATTGCAGGAGTAGATGATGATTTCCCTGGCCGTTACCGGCCCGTGGGGGGCAAGACAATTGATGATGATCCGTTCCCCCAAGTTGGTGGTCCGTTCATAATGCCCATTACAGACAAAAACCGTTTCTTCATCAATAGCGCCGGAATCCAACAGAGCGGAGAGGGAAAAAATTTTGAATACCGATCCCGGCTCATAGGCCCAAATAGCGGGCCGGTCCATCCGGGTATTTTCATCGGAACCCTTGATATTGTTGGGATTAAAACCGGGGAGGGAAGCGGAACCAAGAATATCCCCGGAACGGGGATCCATGGCCAGGAACATCACCGCCTCGGCCTTATTTTCCTCCAGGGTACGGGAAGCGATTTCTTCAAGGATATGCTGAACCGTAATATCTATGGTAAGGACCACCTGATTACCGCTCCGGTTATTTCCATCCCCGGCTTCCTCATTTTGCTCCAGCCCCATCCTGGTAAGTTCCGTCTCAAAGGCATATTCAACCCCTGCCAGGCCCTGATTATCATCCCCTACAAAACCGATAAGCTGACCGGCCAGTTCCTGTTCCGGGTAGATCCGGCCCGCAATATTTTCGATGTTTACCCCCCGCAGATTTCCCTCGGCCTTGGCGGTTTCAATTGCCTGAATAGTAGACTGTCCCACCTGTTTTTTCAGGTAAATAAAATCACTGGAGGAGTACTGGATCCGTTCCCGTATTTCCCCGGCGGACATCTGTAAAATAGGGGCAAGTTCTTCGCTGAGTAATTCCACATCATCGATCCCGGGCCTCCAGATGCTGATATTTCCCAATTTGGTTCCCATGGCAAGGATACGGCCGTTCCGGTCCAAAATAGGTCCCCGTTCCACCGGGGAACGCTGGGACGGCAGGGTGTCCAATTCCGGCCGGCCAATCATCAGAACGGCATAACGGATAAGAACCGTCATTACCGCCAGGGCAAAGATACAGGCAAAAATAAAAAACCGCCTTTGGCGTTGAGATTTTTTGGGTATTTTTTTTTCGGCTCTATCCATTTGTTATCCGGGATGTTAAAAAAATGGAGGCGCTTTCAAAACCAACCGGATTTTGAAACCTGTTTAACGGGTATATGCTAATACCGCTCCATCCTTTATTTTTCGGTCATTTATACCTCTTTCAAAACTCAGTTAATACGGAAACTTGGTTTCCGATGAAACCGGCCTTGGCAAAGCTGGTAAACCAGCCCTATTTTCCCAAAACTTTCCCTAATATATGATAAAATGGGACAGGACCATAGGCACGGGAGTCGTAGGAATCAACGCTGTTATCCCCAAGGGCAATAAACTCATTTTTTTCGGTAATTTGGGCACAACGTTTCACCGCGATTTCTCCCTGGGGAGTAAAAAAAATAACCACATCCCCCACCTGGGGCCGGCTCCACCGGAAGATGTACCGGTTGGTTAAGGGAAGGCGTAAACCATAGGACAAACGGCTCACCAAAAGCACGGAACCGCTGGTAATTACCGGCGCCATGGATTGACCTTCGGCGATCACAAAATCGAAACAAAAGACCTTCATTATAATCGCCGCAAAAAAGGCCCCCAATACAGCCTTTTTTGAATTTGCCCTTGCGTCCATGGCCTTAGTATAATGATTCTTCTTATTTATGTCGATAAATCAGTATTATGATCGATATAATTCAAAGGCAGCATATATATCAGCGAAAGCGGAGCGCTTTTTTCCCGTGGTATGCAACCTATAAGCCGGTGGATCTCGTTAATCAACATCCGGTCCGTATCCGGCGGCTCCGCAAAAAAAACAAAACCCAAGACTACCGTTTTTTTATACCCCAATCCATCCCTGTTTCTTATACCTGGGGGAATAAAAAAAGCCTGCTCATGGTATTCCTGGTTACCGGGTTTGTCCTTTTCGCTTTCCTTTTTTTCCGGAGATTCAATTTTGATTTATCCCTTCCAAGGCCTCTTGAAGGGGGCGGGGTACAGCGGCATTTAATTTCCTACGCCGGACTTATCCCCCAAGCGGTCCCGGATTCGGAAGATAAAATTCCCCTGGATCTTCTGGAATCCTTTGCCTGGAAATCTTATACGATTAAACAGGGAGATTCCATATCAAAGATAGCCGGCGCCCATTCTATTTCCATGGATGCTATCATCGCTTCCAACGGGATTACCAATGCCCGGCGCCTGCCGGCCGGGGAGGTTATCCGTATCCCCAATATGGACGGGATACCCTATACGGTTAAAAAAGGGGATACCCTGTCAAAAATTTCCGGCGCCCATGGAGTACCCCTGGAGGCCATTTTGGACGCCAATGACATTCAAAATGACTTCATCAGCTCCGGTACGGTGATTTTTATTCCCGGCGCTAAAATGAGGGCCGAAGAACTTAAACTTGCCCTGGGGGAACTTTTTATCTACCCCATCCGGGGCAGGCTGACCTCGCCCTACGGCTGGCGGAACGATCCCATCAGCGGGGTCAGACGCTACCATGCGGCCTTGGATCTGGCGGCGCCCACGGGCACCCCCGTAAAAGCATCCATGGACGGCAGGATTATTACCCTGGGATTTAATTCCGTATACGGCAAATATATTATCATGAGTCACGCCAGCGGATTTCAAACCTTGTACGCCCACCTGAACGCCACGTCAGTAGGACAGGGGGCCTATGTACCCCAGGGGACTAAAATAGGAGAAGTGGGCAGTACCGGTTACAGTACCGGTCCCCACCTTCATTTTGGGATATTTAAAAACGGGAAAGCCGTAAATCCCCTTGAATTTCTTAATTCATAATAATATAATAAAAGAAGTTTCATATGCTCCTAGCGGAGGTTGTATGCGAAAGTTGGTATTGATCCTCATCGCCTTTATTGCGGTAGCGGTTTTTATACGGGCTTATGATAATCCGGAACATAATTCGGTTTCGGATCATTTACAAAATGGTGTCAATAGCAGTGAAAAATTCTGAAGAAATCGTCCTTTCTGATCCCCCTTCTTTTGACGATCTTCTGGATAAAACCTGTGAACGTCTTTGGAATAAAAAAAAGCAGTACACCCTGCGGCGGCTTCGGGAATTAGATCACAATCTAAACATTTTGGAACAGGAATTGGAACAAATTGTTTTTGATTCCGGCATGGACCGGGCGGAGCGGGTACGATGAACATCCGGTCCCGATGGTGTTTCACTATCCGGAAGGACGATCCGGTATGAACCGGCGATTGGCATTTTTTAGTATTTTATCTTTACGCTTTCTAATTTCCGCCTATACCCAGGATGTACCCACCCGTTCTATTCAGGATGATTCCTCTTTGAGAATTTCCATTAAGGACACATGGTTGACCGAGGCCCCCGGAAAGGTACTCGAAAAAGGCCCCTTTATACATACCCTGTCCGGGGGAGACCGAATCCAGGTACGGGCCGAAGGAGAGCGGGGGGAATGTCTGATCATCCTCGCAAGGGAAATAGGGGGAACCTTTCCCGGATGGGCCCAGGGGTCCTGGATCTTAACCCGGCGGAAGGATACGGGTCTTCCCGAGCGGATACGGATATTCCTAAGGAGCGATCCCTATACCTATGTCCAGTTCCGGCCTTTTGCCGAGGATAAAAGCCTGATGGACGTGGTAGTTTACAACGCCTATGTGGTCCGTTCCCAGTCCCTGTCCATACCCTTTGAACGGCTTTTGGTTATTCCGGTAGAGGATGCCCTGCGGACCGCCGGGACGTTTTTCCCCCGGCGGTATTTTGACCCGGATCCCGGCATGTACCGGGAACTACGGGAATTTACCGGCCAGGTCAGGCAGCGGCTTCCGGAACTGCGTTTTCGGGATGACGGCGCCATAGATGAACAGGGCCGTTATGTGTTTATCGAAGACCTGAAAGTTCAGGACGGACCGGGAGGACTTAACTGTTCGGGGTTTGCCAAATGGATAGTGGATGGAATTTTACGCCCCCGCACGGGGGAACGCCTGACTATCCTCCCCTTAAAGGAACCCTTTGGGGATCGAAGTTCTTCCTTCTCCGAAGCCTACGAGCAGCTGAGGGATCCTTTTTTCGGACTTGACTGGACCCGAAATCTGGCCGCGGCGGCGGGTGATTTTGAGGCCCTTGAGGAAATTGAAGTTCAAAGGGGAACCTTCGCGTCGGTGATCCGGAGAAACGAGGGGAAAAGCTCTGTCAGGGCCTATCCGGGATTTTTGCGGAACGCGGGATTCGACATCGAGGGGCTCCACCCCCTGTTGTATACCCTGGCCATAGATGAACCGGGGTTTATCTATCTGGCATCGGTGAACCAAGAAATTGGCCCCGCCCCCCGGATGCGCCAGCATTTTCACGTAGCGGTACTGGTTCCCTATTTTACGGAAACCGGTAATTTCCGGATCGCGCTTTTTGAAAGCGCCTCGGAAACTTCCTTTACCAACTTTAAAACCCGCTACCCCGGACACTATATCAATCTGGTCCGTATCCCCGTGGAGGGGGTTTTTGACCCCTAGGACAGGAAATTGGACCTGCCCGAAAAGGTGAAAGAACGTTTTCGGACAGCTTCTTTAATGCGGTATCTGTATACCCTTTCAATGAACGGGAGTAAATGAGCGGGCCCGGAGGCAGCTTTCCGGACAGCCCCAACTCTAATCAATAATGAAACACGAATTAGCCGGAATAGCCTTTGATCTTGACGGAACCCTCTATCCGAATTACCGCTTGTTTATCCGGCTGGCGCCTTTTATCCTAAAACACGGAAAATTCCTTTGGGCCATGGGCAAGGCCAGAACCATTCTCCGGGACAAAAATCCCGACGGCCCCTTCTACGATCTGCAGGCCCGGATCATAGCGGACCTCCTGAAGGAAGATCCGGAGACGGTCAAGGAAAAACTGGAAAGACTTATCTATCGGGGCTGGGAACCCCTCTTTAGGGGTATCAAACCCTATGCCCATGTCCGGGAAACCCTGGAAGCTCTCCGGCAGAGGGGGTTTAAGCTGGGGCTTTTATCGGATTTTCCTCCCGTAAAAAAACTGGAACATATGGGCTTGGGGGAAGGCTGGGATACCGTTCTTTGCTCCGAAGACTCAGGCCGGCTTAAACCGGATCCCCTCCCCTTCTCAACATTAGCCGCGTCCCTGGGTTTACCCCCTGACCGGATCCTCTATGTGGGGAACAGCCTGAATTATGATATCACCGGGGCTCAAAAGGCGGGGATGCGGACAGCCCTGATCGGTTCACGGTGGAATAAACTCTTTTCTTTCCGGGTAAAAACAGACTTTATGTTTTCCGACTATCGCCAATTATACCATTATGTGATAAGTTTTTAGTAATGAGCTTTTTTACGGTTGGTAATCTTTTAACCATCGGTATCCTCTTGGCGGTTTTTATTCTCTTCCGATATTTGGACCGGCATAACCGTTCGGTAAACCGGGCCCGGGACTTCGGTAAACAGCTTAAGGAAGAACTGGCCCAGTATGTGGCTGAACGGGAAGCGGCCGTTAAAGACTATGCCCTGGATTTGGATGTTCAACAAAAAGCAGCCAGGGAACTATTAAAACGCCTACAGGTTACGGATGAAGAATTCGCCGCTAAGGCCGCGGCCATAGCAAGGATTGATGAACAGATAGCCGCCAGCGATACTTCACTGGAAGAACTGATCCGTATGACCGGCATAGTGGATGAAAACCTCAAACGGATTGGGGAAGAATCGAATTTTGTGGAGACTGTCTACAAGCGGGTATCCCGGGCCAAGGATAAGCTGGATACCCTGGAAAAGGACCTCGCCGAGGTGGAACTGCGGTTTGAGCGGGAAAATGCCGTTTCCCTGGAACAGGCCGTGGATGCCCTGACGGCTTCGGTCCGTTCCTCGGTATCGGATTTAACGGTTCAGGTGGAAACCATTGAGCGGAAGGCCGAGGATCACCGGGAAGCGGTGGATAAGGTGGAAAAGTCCCGGGAGGAAAATCTTGCCCGGGATATGGAACTTATCCATCAGACCTTTAACGAAGCCCTGGAACGGGCCGCTTCCCGGGCGGATAAGGTGGAAGACGCCGCCTTGATAAAGCTCCGGGAACAAGCCCTGGAGCGGGTGCAGCGGTATCAGGCGGTGGTAGAAGAAAAACTCAAAGCCTACCAGGAAAATACAAAAATCAAGGCTGCCGAAACGCAGAGTCTAATCAAAACCTATAAAGATGAATGGAAAAACGACAGCGCCGAAATTGAGGCGAAACAGAAGGCTTACCGGGATGAATGGAAAAAGGATGTCCTGGAACTAAATGAACTTGCCCGGGACCAAAAAGAAACCTGGAAAAATGATTTTTTGGAATTAAAGGAATTTGCCAGGACCCAGCGGGAAACTTGGCAGCAGGAGATCGCCCGGGAGGAGGCCGAGGCCCGTCAGATCCTGGTTTCCCTGGAAACGACCGCCGCGGAAACAAAAGCGGCCCTTACCGCCAGAATCTCCGCCCTGGAAGATCTTTTGACGGAACTCAGAAATCATGTCGGCGGGGAGATATCCCGGATAGAAACGACTTTGTCCGACGATACCGGGACCTTGGAAAAGCGGATAGAGGAACTTCGGGATCAAACCGCTGCCGCGTCCCTTCAGATCGAAGGGGAGATACGCCGGACGCTGGGGGAGGCCGAAAAACAGGGCCTTGCCCTGGCAGAGGAAAACCTGGAAAACTGGCGGAACGCCACGGAAACCGCCGACGCCAAAGTGCGGGATACCCTGGCTTTCCTGGAAACCGCTTCCGCCAAGCAGACGGAAAAAAACGCCGCCGAAATCAAAATCCTGGAAAACCTCCAAAACCAATTCGACGATCGTATTACCCAGGCAGAAAAACATATTTCCACCGAAACCCGGATTCTGGAAGACCGTTTAGGAAAACTGCGGCAGCAGTTTGACGGGGTTATAATCCAGGGTGAACAGCGGATCGCCGCCGAAGAAGCGGTTCAGGAGAGGCGTTTGGGGGAACTGCGGCAGCAGTTTGACGAGGTCATAATCCAGGGTGAACAGCGGATCGCCGCCGAAGAGGTGGTTCAGGAGAGGCGTTTGGGGGAACTGCGGGAGTACGTTGCCGAAAACGCCGATGGGATCAAAAACGATATGGTCCGGATTATGGGAGAAACCGAACAAAAAGCCGCCGCCCTGGCCGAGGAAAATCTGGAAAAGTGGAGGCAGATGTCGGAAACCGCCGATGTCAAAGCCCGGGATACCCTGGCGGCTTTAGAAGCCGCTTTCGCCGAACAAAAGAAAAATATCGCCGCCGAAACCTCGGTAGTGGAAAAGCGGCTTACGGAACTGCGGGTTCATATAGACGATTCAATTTCTCAGTTGGAATCCCATGTGGAACGGGCCGCGGAAAATGTCCAGGAAAAGGCCCTGGAAGAGGCGGATCAGAAACTGGAAGAATACCGGGCCGCCCAATTACTCCAATACCGGCAGCTTGAGGCCCTGGCGGATGATACCGGCCGGCTGGACGCGGAACTGCGCGGTTATATGCGGGAAACCGAAGACCGGGTACGCCAGGATTTTGTGCTTTATGAACAGGAAGCGGCCCAGCACCGTTCCGCGATAAGCGCCGAATTTACCGCCGCCGCCCAGGCCATGAAAGACGAGCTGGACGAAGCGGAAAAGGGATTGGCCGCTTTGAAAGCCCAAGCCTATGAGAACGTTTCGGAGAAACTCCAGGTCTTTGAGGATGAATTTTTTCAGGACCTTTCCAAGCGGAGCGGGGATATTGACCGCCGCCTGGAGGAATGGCATACCGCTATGAACGTGAAGTTGGAAAGCCTGGCGGATGAAACCGTGGCGGAGCGCCGGAATATAGAGCTGATCTTCGCGGAACAACTCAAACACCGTCTTCAGGAACAACACGACCGGTCTATTGCGGAACTGGAGCACCTCAAGGCTGAAACCGGCGCCTTTGAAGATGGAATTCGAGAGCAAATGAGCCAGGCGGATCTGTCCCTGGCCGCCTTAAAGGAACAGCTTGACCGGGATCTAAAAGAGGCCCGGAATGTCGCCGAGGTAAGCGCCAAGGCCGAGATCGGCCGTTACGGATTATCCATGGCGGAAGCCCTAAAGCAGCATCAGCGGGAACTGGAAGGGTCCTTCAAAAGCCTCTCCGATTGGGTTACTGAACGGAACGGTGAAATTACCGATCTGCTGGAAACTTCCCGCCGGGAGACAGAAGAATGGCAATACAAATTTTCCGCCCAACTCCGGGACGCGGACAATACCATTGACGAAGCCCGCCGCCGGGCCCGGGAACTTGCCGCAGAGAGTGATGAACGTTTGGCGGCAATCCGGTCTTCCATTGAAGAGATCCACGAGGAAGCGGCGATCCACCGCACGGAGCTTTTTGCCCATTCCGACGAACAGGCCCGTAATCTAGAGGGGGCTATTAAGGAGGCGGAACGGCATCTCAAAGACTTTGTCAACCAGACTAAACTTTTCGATAAGGCCGACGAGTTAAAAACCGAATTGGAACACCATATCGAGGACCTGGAGGCCGATATGGCCAGTCTGGATCAGCGCCGGTCCGAGGCCGCCGAATTGGAAGCCCAGTTCATCAAGATAAAACGCCTGGAAGATGACATCAGTTCCCGGATGACCCGCTTTCTTTCAGAAAAACGCCGGATCGAGCTTATGGAAGCTGATTTCGGCAGGATCCTTCAAACTTCCCAGGCGGTGGAGGAAAAACTCGCCCAAATTTCCACTTCCGATGATACCCTCCAGGCCATCCAGGTCCGGATTCGGCAGCTAAACGACGCCATGGTGGACGTGGAGGATAAATATCAACGGATAGAGAAGAAAAACCAAACCCTGGAAGCGACCAATACCGGTATCGATCGTAACTTTAAAACCCTGCAGGAAACAGAAGCCGCCGTACACCATCTTAACGAAGATTTGGGCCGTTTCTCCGAAGAGTTGGAATCGATCCGGATGTCCATAGAAAAACTCAGCCGGGACAATGAAAACGCCAAGGAAGCATCGGAAAAACTGTCCGCCCTGGACCTAAACGTTATGGATATTGAGCGGCGGATCGACGCCATGCAGGTTGCCCGGGAATGGCTTGCCCGGACCGAAACCCGGCTTGACGAGTTGAACCGGCAGACTCAGGACCAGCTTAAACTTATGGGGTCCATCCTCAAGGAAGAACGGGGCAAGGGGGTCCCCAAGGAAAGGGGCGCTCCTCCCCTGGCGGTCCGGGAGAATGTAATAAAATTGCACCGGCAGGGTTGGTCGGTGGATGAGATAGCCCGGTCCCTCAAGCTGGCCAAAGGCGAGGTGGAGCTTATCCTGGAATTGGGCACCGTGGATTAGCGGACTACCGGGACTTTTCCACCCCAATCCTTTGGCAGTGAGGCCGGATGATACACCGGGAGCAAAAGGGGCTGATCGGCCGGCAGAGGTTTTGTCCGTAGAGGACCAAGAGGGCGTTGATCCCCTTCCAGTATTTTCGGGGCAGAATTTGCCGGAGGATCCCTTCGGTTTCATCGGGACTTCGGGATTCGAGCCAGCCCGAGCGGTTGCATATCCGATGGACATGGGTATCCACACAGATCCCGTCCATATCAAAAGCCTCGATGAGGACCAGATTTGCCGTTTTCCGGCCTACTCCGGGCAGGGCCAGGAGGGCTTCCATATCCGCCGGTACCTTACCGCCGTATTGTTCCCCCAGGATCCGGGCTATTTTCCGCAGGTTTTCCGCCTTGGTCCGGTAAAATCCTGCGGGATATACCAACCGGAGCAGTTCTTCCTCCGGGACGGAGAGGATGGCTTGAGGGGTGGGGGCCCTTTCCAGGAGGGCCCGGGAACATACCAGGGTTACCTCATCCTTGGTACGAAGGCTCAGGATGGTGGACGCCAATACCGCCCAAGGGTCCTGTTTATATTTTTCCGCCACGGTGGTTACCGAAGGGTCCCGGTTATCCCGGCGGCCTTCGTTGAGGGTGGTATCCCGCCATTTTTGCAGGGATTCGATGATCCCCTTCCAATCAGGTTGTGTTTCCATTAGTCCCGTTCCAAAAGGCAAACCGCCAGGGCCTCCGCCGCAAGGCCTTCCCCCACGGGTCCCAAGCCTTCATTGGTTTTACCCTTAACAAAAACCGCTTCCGGGGGCAGTTCCAGCGCCGCCGCCAGAGCCCCGCGGATGGGCTCCCGGTAGGGAAGAACCCGGGGTGTCTCGCAGATCACCACACAGTCCAAGTTCACCGGACGCCATCCCCGGGCCTTGACTTTTTCATAGGAAGTTTTTAACAGCTCCATGGAATCCGCATCTTTCCAAGCCAGGTCCCCGGGGGGGAAAAATTCCCCGATATCGCCGAGCCCTGCCGCGCCCAAGAGGGCATCCGTCACCGCGTGGGCCAATACGTCCCCGTCAGAATGCCCCAATTCGCCCCGGTCCGACAGAAGTTCCACCCCGGCCAATAGAAACGGCCGGCCCGGCACCAGCCGGTGGAAGTCCCGGCCCAATCCTATCCGTATCATGGGCGCCCCAGATCCTCGGGGAAGGTGATCTTCCGGTTCCCGGCGGCTCCGGGGATACTTGCCACGGGCCCGCAGAATTCCCCCCAAATTTCAGCGTCATCGGTATATTCAAACCCCTCCGCAAGTTCCCGTTCCGCGGCCCTTTCATGGGCCCGGAGAATTTCCGGAAAGGCAAAACCCTGGGGGGTTTGGGCGGTTCCCACCAGGGAGCGCCGGAGATGACGGACGATAAAACCCTCGGGGCTTAATTCTTTGGGGGTTTCGGTGAGGGGCGTCACGGGAATTACCGCCCGGTACCTGAGCGCCGCGGAGATGATCCGGTCGATCAAGTCCTCATCAACCCAGGGCCGGGCCCCGTCGTGGATCAATACCAGCCGGGGACCGTAGGCATCCAGCAGGGAAAGGCCGTGGTGAACCGAAGAACGCCGGGTGGTTCCTCCGGGGACAAAAAAGAGCTTCGGTTTGGCGGCGGGGTACAGCAACCGGGAGGGCAGACTGAGCCTGGCGGCATGCTCTCTGTCGGCGGGAACGGCAATTACCAGCAGATCTATCCGGGGCGAAGAAGCAAAGGCCAAAACCGAACTCCCCAACACCGAGAGGGGCTTTCCCTCTTCATCGATCATGCCCCGTCCCAGGGGCAGATATTCCTTCTTAACCCCTCCCATACGGCTTGACGAACCGGCGGCGGCAATCACCGCGGCGATAGGGGCATCCATAACCGCTTATCTTGACTCCAGCCGGTTAAAAATCAAGGTCTCCACCTCTTCTTTGTTTTTTTTGAGAGAAAAAGAAACCTCGTCTTCTAAAAGCTTTAGGGCGGAATCGTAAAGTTTTCGTTCCAGAATAGGCAATTCCTTAACTTTACTTCGGTGATAGAGGGAACGGACTATGGCCGCTATATCCATTACACTGCCCTTTTTGAGCAGATCCAAATTCATCTGATACCGGAGTTTCCAGTCCGAAGGGATAGGATCATAATCCTCTCCGATAAGCTCCAAGGCTTGAAGAGCCTCCCCCTCCGTAACAATAGCCCTAATTCCCAATCCTTCCGCTTTATCCACCGGAACCATGATAGTCATATCCGACACTTCAAGATAAATAACGTAATAAAGTATCTTTTCGTTTCTGAAATCTTTTTCTTCTATCGAAAGGATAATTCCTACACCTTGACTTGGATAAACTACTTTCTGATCAACCTGAAAACACACAGCCGCATCGCTCATTTATAATAAAATATAACACAAAAACGAGGATGTGTTAATAGGCCCCTTGAATCCTTCGGCCTTTGCCACCCCCGGCAAGGGCCGGAGGGTTTTAAAGAACAGGTACTTAAAGGGATGTATATCCAAGGCATTGGGAAACCAACCGTCCAGTTCGTCCATATCCACCACATTTAAGGCGGGACTGTAAAAAATGGGAAGGACCGTTCCCCGTTCCAGGAGTAGTTCTTCCGCCTTAGACAGGGTTTGCCACCGCTTTTCCCCTTCTTCGGCCATGGATTCTTCCATCAGGTTTTCATAGTCAAGATCATTATGCCGGGCGTCATTCAGATTGGAATCCCGGCGCCACATCTGCAAAAAGGTATAGGGATCCGCAAAATCCCCAATCCAGGTGGAAAATCCCACTTCGTAATCGTTTTGTTTAAGGGCCTGAAAGTATTGACCATAGGGAACCACCTCAATTTTAACTTTAACCCCCAATTCCTCCATCCATGCGGCGGCCATAAGCCCTCCCACCCGGGCGGCATCCATGGAGGGGTTGAGGCGCATAACCAGTTCCGGCAGTCCCTTCCCTTCGGGGAAGCCCGCTTCGGCCAAAAGCTGCCGGGCTTTTTCCACATCGGTGGTATCCAGACCTTCAATTTCAGGATAACCGGGAATGGGATAGATCAGGGTTTTCGCCGGAAGATAATATCCCTCCCGAATCTGATCCCAGGGAAGGACCAGGGAGAGGGCCTGCCGGACCCGGTAATCGTTCCACGGGGTCCTGGCAGACCGGATAAAATAATAATGGGTGGCAAAAAGGGGATTTACCACAATACCGCTGCGATCGGTGAGGCTTTCCAGGTCCACTTCTCCGGAGATCCACCGGGCCTCGCCGGAATTCCAGAGGGAAGCGGCTTTATCCCCGTCTTCGGTATACCGGAGGGTGATCCGGTTCAGGGAAACCCGGTCCGCGTCCCAATAATGGGTGTTCTTGGTTAAAACAATGGCTTCTTCTTGATACTCAAGGATGTAAAAGGGGCCGTTGGAAATAGGGGCCATGCCGGTCCAATCCTCCACCTCCACCATAGAGGGGTGGAGGGGACTAAAGGAATGATGACAGAGCATACTGGGGAAAAAAGTGACCGGGGAATTCAACCGTACCACCAGGGTCTTGGGAGCTTCCACCCGGATACCCACCTGGGCGGGATCCTGTAGTCTGCCGATCCTGAAATCCCTGGCCCCTTCGATAATATCAAAAAGGGAAGAATAGGGAGAGTCCTTGGCCGGATCCAGCAGGGAAATCCAAGCCCGGCGGAAATCTTCCGCCTCTACGGGATCACCGTTCCAATACCGGGCATTTTCCCGGATGGTAAAGGTCCACTGTTTTTTATCCTCCGAAACAACCCACCGCGCCGCCAAGGCCGGAATCGGTTCCATGGTAAAGGGATGATAGGAAAACAACCCCTCGTAGATGCCGGTGAAAACCTGGGCTTCGCTGGCAAGATAGGATTTGCGGAAATCCAATTCCACCCCGTACCCTTTGGAGAGAACCATCGTAAGCTCATCCCGAATAAGCGCCCGGGGCCGGGATTCGGCATATTCCGGTCCTTCCGAGGGCCCGGTTTCAGGCTTTTGGGGAGGGGCTTCCTCCCCGGGGGCCGGTACAGCCGCCGCCGGGTCTTCTGCCGCCGGGGGGGTGGCACAGGCCGGGATCATGACAACCAAAAAACTTAAGACGAGAACCCATCCTAAACCCCGGCTGGTTTTAGAATTGGCTCTGAAAGAAGCGGCCGATAGCCCGTTTCTTCTCGATTTAAGGCAGTATTTCCAAAAACTGACCCTTTGGAAACATCCCATTATATTATTAACGATGAATAAAAGTATTTTCAAAATACCGGATTCTAAATGGCCCGGTAGGGCAGCCTTAGTATCAAGAGAAAGGCCGGGTCCTTGGGCGGTTTTTCCAAAACCATTTTCAAAAACAACCGAATTTTGGGATTGACCCAGGCTCATAATTTTACTTTTTTTCATCGATATTCCCCTTTAGCCATAACCGCCTCCAATAATCCTTCCCTGCCCGGTAAATCCCAAGAATCCCCAGGTTTTCCCGGCCGGTCAACTATCGGAGCTGACACCTAACCGTTTGAGCTGTTCCTCTTCCTCTTTTTGCGCGCTATATTCGTGGCGTTTCTGATTAGCTTTGATTATGGCATTTTTCATGGTGGCTAATTCCGGTTTTATTCCCTTAACTTTTTCCCGATCCTCCTTGTCGGCCACCAGTTTGAAATAATCGTCCAGGGCCGATAGGGTCTTATGCAGGGATTGAACATCCCGAATGCTTCTTTCCAGAAGGGTTATCAACTGTTCGTCCTGCATGGTTTCAAGTTTAGTCCAGCCGCTGCGGATTATACCGGCAAGACTCCGGGCTCTCCGCTCCATATCGCCGTGGAAATTATTATAATTAACCTTTTCTTTGACATTCGCACCCTTGACACTGTCGATGTACTCCACTTCATAAATAATCGGATCCGGCTCTTTATGCAGCATTTGTTTTACGATCTGCCGCAGCTTTTCCCATAAAGACTTCCGGCGATTCTGCAAAAGGTTTCCATTTTCGTCAAATTTGACAGCTATCTCGGAAAGGGTGGAAGACACGGAACCGATAACCATAAGCCCTTCAATAATGATATTTTTAAAGGATACCGGAGTCTTAACAACATTAGGCTTACTGTCGGGTACTTGCAAAGATTGCAGCACCTTCGCCCGGAGAGCGGGTCCTTCCTTGGAACAATCTTCTTTAATCAATTCCTCTATTAAATCCGGATAAAAGGGTTTACCGGGCATAGCGGCGGCAAATTTTTTCCTTATTTGAGACGCCGCCGAGGCCTGATCCAGGGACATCCCCGCGGTTATATTGAGCCGCACGGCAAGTTTATAATCCTCCCGTTGAAATTCAGTTATTTCCTTTAAAATAGCAAGAATATGGGGGGTGGCCTTGTTGAGACTCCCCAGACATTCGTTGATCAGGGTTACGGACATGGGATCGCCCCCGGGCTTTAACTGATTGATGAACTCCGTTACGGCCCGGGTATTTGCCGAAGAACTATCGGTATTTAAATGAACCCACTCAATGTATTTTACCAGGGCGAGGATCTTTTTTATCCGGTCTAAAGTAAGAAAATCAACGCTGAATTGATAAAAATTAACCAAAAAATCAAGTTGATTATCGTAATTGGAAAGCCGGATACTCAACTGCTCCGTCCGTTTCGTTTCGACAAACGCTTCGGTTTCGGGGATCTGAATCTCCCCTATCTTAGCTTCATGCTTATAGGGATCCTCATGGACAAGACCTTTTTTAAGGAAAAGGTTATATAGCCCCAAATAAGCGGCATGAAAACTACGAAATTCTTCTTTTAATTTTACCAATTCCGTATTTTCAAGCCAGCTTCGTCGGGCTTCCAGCGCATCGGTAAGAGCTTTTAGGTATTCACTGTGATTATCCATTGTGATCATCTATATTTGAAGTATGCCATAAACTAATAAAATAAGCAATTGAGGCTCTTTCAAAATGCCGGATTAGGACTAGGAAATTACGGTTTTTGTACGAATTTTATACAAGAATTGAGGTTTCCGAACAATCTATTAAAGCAAACCACATCTTATTGCCTATTTATAAAGTATGAAATCAAATTTTTTTAGGTTTTCCCGCAAAAGCCGCGGAGAGATTTACCTGTTTGTTTTCACCCTCCTCACGGGACTGATCCTTGGTTCCTGCGAAAACCGGATTATTCCTTCCGCCTACCGGGCCGAGTTTCCCCCGCCGCCCCCGGAGTGGGAGAACGTCCTGGGACCTCCCTGGTGGCGGGTGGAATGGATAAATCCCGATGGACAGATCGAAATCCTGGAAACGGACGCATCCTCCGTCCCGGGGCTGGACATTATGGTGGAATGGACCACCCCGGTTATCGCCTATCCCTACTGGCCGGAACGGGGCATAGCGCCGGGAATACTCCGCCCGGCGGGGGCCCTGTTCCCCTTTGACGCCGAAAAGAACCGGATCTCCCTCTCCTGGAGGGGGGGGATTGACGCCTGGGTTTATCTTTGTCTGCGGGATGCGGGAGGCGGCGGTGACGCCGGAAACCGGCAGCCCCATTATTTTGACTGGCCCCGGTTCCGCCTCCTGATGGAAAGTTCCGATATAGACGAGGAGGTACGGCTTGATCCCTGGCTTACTGATTGGCAGGATGTGGCCGCCCGAACCGTACAATCGGGGTTTGACCGGCGGCGTATTAAACCCGCCCCCCGGGAGGACCTGCCGGTAACCATACCCCAAAGCGGCTTATATCTGGGGACCTCTCCCTTCCGGGAACCACGTTTTTTGGAAAAGGATGAAACCGCCCTGTTCCCGGTTACCGGGAACGTAGACACCTATGTTACTGCCCAAGGTTTACTCCGCTGTACCAAAGGGGTGTGGCTTTGGATTCCCGGGGAGCAGCCGGCCTTGCAAAGTCAGAGTGCTTTCAAAGGAAAAATAATATGGTAGATTAGGATATGAGATTTTTTCCGGGGTATACGTGGCTGATAGCGGCCTTAACGGTAGGGCAATTGTACTACTATTCCTGTTCCAAACAAGTTCCCTTACAGGCCGAAGCCGAGGTTCCTCCCGACGGGACAAGCGCTTCCACCCAGTGGATTTCCCCCCTGGTCATACTTAAACCCGGGGAAAATCCCCTGTGGTTTGAGCTTGGAAGGGAAGGGCCGGAATTGGTGGATTCCCCCGATGCGGCTTCGCTCAAGTCCTTTGAACCCTGGCCCCTGGCCCGATGGATTACGGGTTTTTTAACCCAGGAGGACCGTTTGGTTGGGGTGGTAAACCGGAGCGGCTTTTTGGCCTTTATTCCCGGAGAGGATGGAGACTTGGCCCTTTATTCGGTAACGGATGTCCTTGATTGGGAAAACTACACGGCGGCTTCCCCTTTTTTATACCAAAACACCCCGGCGGTCCTTCTATACCAGAATGATTTTTTTGAAGAGTCCCGGACGGATCCTCCGGATCCCCCGGTCCGGGGATTGGTAAAGGGGAGTTCCAAGCCCGTGGGGCTTGACCTTCCGGCCCTGGAGAGCCTTTCCTCCGGGGAAGGACGGGAGACGGCGGATGCTATTCGCCTGGGCAAGGACGGGTACTGGTATTACCGGGGGGTTAACCGGGGAAGGGATAACCCGGTATATTTCCGGAGCCGGGACTTTACCGGTCCGGGGGAGTCCGTCTCCGCCGCTTCTTTTAGAAGCGCCTCCGAACCTTCCCCCCTGAAAGAAGCCCCTGCCCTATTGGGGCGGATCCTGGAAGAAGCCTTTAGGTTACGAGAGCCGGGGATGGTTCCCATGGCGGCGGTTACCTTCGCCGAATCCGGGGGAATCCGTTATTTTTCGGAAACCTCTCCCCTGGCAGAGGGAACCGGAGGATTTGTCGAACTTTCGGGATACTATAGGACCGGCGATACCGGGGACGGCCGGCCCGCCTCTTCCTGGGGCCTGGTGTTATTCCCCGGCGGGAAAGGGATATACGGAAAGCTCCGGGACGGGGCCATAGAAACCCAAATGTTCACCCTGCCCGCCCTTCCTGAAAAATTCAGCTATACCGGCATCGGCCTTTCCGGTTCCGCCATCATCGCCCTTTGGGAAGAGCGGGAGGGCTTAAATGTAGGGGCCGCCGGGTTTATGGTCACAAAAATGCCCTAAGATAATTTGAGAACCGCCTGCGGGACATTCCCATAATTTCCGGACTTTGGGAACGTATCAGGGCCACTGCATTTACTTTTCAGAGGCTGAAATTTGCCAAAACATTGAAGAATTTTTAACCACGAAGGCGCACAAAGGCGCAGAAGGAAGGAATAACGGGTTGCTTCATGCATCCTTTGTGTCCTT
>JAITBE010000009.1 GCA_031283755.1 Spirochaetaceae bacterium | reverse complement strand
AATTTACCACCACTGAAAATGTTGTACATCGATTTTCGGATCGGGGTATGAATCCGGCCAGTACAATAAATTTCCTCTCCAACGAAGATACCCAGGAGCTTGCTCCTGGGTTCTTCATTCGGCAGGGGCGGGAAGGGATCGGGGCCGCTTCCTGGGTAAAGGGAATTCTTAGAACCGCCGGGGATCTTGTCAAACGGCTGGGCCGCGGGGAGGGGAACCTTTTTTGGGCTCCCGGGGAAGAAGCCTCGGTGGGGGAACTCCTCCGGGCCGCTTTTCCCGACCGGATCGCCAGGCTCCGGGGAGCCCGGCGGTTCCGTTTTGTATCAGGCCGGGAGGGGACCCTGGAGGGTCCCCTGGGAGCCGAGGAATGGCTGGTGGCGGTGGAAGTGGACGCCGGAGAGCGGGCCGCCCGGATCGGTCTGGCCGCCCCCCTTTCCCCGGCGGGCGCCCTGGCGGCTCTGGCGGGGGAGATCAGGACCGAAACCACCGTCGCCTGGCGGAACCTGATTCCCCGGACTACGGTTACCCGCCGGGCGGGGAGGCTCGTCATCTCTGAAGAACGGCGGCCCAGTCTGCGGGAAGAGATCCCCCCGGAACTGCCCATCCTGCTCCGGGATAAGGGGCTGGGCATCCTTCCCTGGGATGAAGGGGCCCGGTTGCTGCTGGACCGGATCCGTTTTTTTGCCGGTTCCGGGGACAGAAGGGGTCCGGATCCCGCCCAATGGACCGATGAGGTCCTTTGCCGGACTGCGCCGGATTGGCTTGGGCCTGTGGTATGGGGAGGCAGCAATCGGGGGAAGGGCCCTGTCATCGATGGGGCCGGTTTGGTCCGGGCCCTGGAAATCCGGCTGGGATGGGAACAAAAACAGGAACTGGACCGCCGGGTTCCCGGTTTTTTTATCCTCCCCAATAGAAAAAAACGATCCCTGGACTACGGTTCCGGGGAACCGGTACTCCGTCTTCGCCTGCAGGACGCCTTTGGGATCGGGGAAGAAAAACGTATCCTGGGGATCCCCGTGGTCTTCCATCTCCTCTCCCCGGCGGATCGGCCCATCCAGATCACGGCGGATCTGCCGGGCTTTTGGGCCGGTTCCTATGGCGAGGTCCGTAAGGAACTGCGGGGCCGCTATCCAAAACACTCCTGGCCCGAAAATCCGGGTGTGTTATAGGGAGCGCCGGGAATCTGATCAGTAGGTGTTTTCGTCCATAGCCTGGAAGCGTTCCCGGACCTTTTGGAGCAAAGCCAATTCCCGGTTGATGATTTTTTCGTAATCCAGGGATTTATTTTCGATTTTACCCGCTTCATCTTCCCAAAATTGGACCTGGGTAAGGTTGATGAACCGGAACCGCCGATCCTGGGCCTTCATCCCCCATTCGACCGCATCCTTCCAGTAGTACAGGGCGGTACGGAAACAGGTTTCCGCGGTTTCCAGGCTTTCCAGGTTTTGTTCCTTCCAGGGGGCGTTGTAAAAATAGGCGTTCCGTTTATTCCACTTATTCCCCAAAAAAAGGTACTGTTCTATCAGCTTGAGGTTGACATGCATCATAAAGAGATACCGGTATTTTTCCCACTGGATTTCATTTTCGATCCGGGCCATGGCATAGAGGGGGTTGGCAAAATCCGCTTTGACCGCCCGTTCAAGCCAATAGATGTTTTCCATGGTATCATCGGGATACTGGATATAGTGGAGATGGTAGAGCTTAAAGAACTGCTCTTTGTACTGGACTAAATAGGCGTTCAAAGACGGGGCGTTCAGGGTAAATAACAGAACCCCGGTAAGCAGGATTCCCCCAAGTTTATGCGCTTTCCCCACTATTCCTCCTCATTTCTTTTTCCCCCACTTTTCAAATATCGGCATTTCCTGTAGAACCCTCCAGACCGCTTCGGCCACTTCTTCCATCGGCTTGGAGGCGTCCAGGTATTCCAGCCGGACCCCCCCGGCGGCATAGGCAGGGAGCAGGGTTTTGTACTGTTCCCGTACCAGGATCTGAACATCCAGGTGTTCGTAAAAGTCCCGCCCGGACCGGGTTTCAAGCCGTTGCAGGGCAATATTCGGATCAATATCGAAAAAAAAGAGCAGTTCCGGAAGGGGAAAATCCCGGTTCAAAAGGGCGGGTAATGTTTCCCCGCAGTCTATCCCCTGATATACCAGGGAAGAAGGGACGTAACGGTCCGAAACAACCAGATCTCCCTTCAGGCAGTGATCCCTGATACCTTCAGGTCCAAAGAGGTGCTCGTTCCGGTCCGCCGCGAAAAGCCTGGCAATGGTTTCCGGTTTTAAGGGCAAGGTTCCCCGCAGCGCCTGGCGGAGTATGCGGCCTATGGGACTGTCCGTGGGTTCAAAGGTGGTAAACAAACGACAGCCCGAACCCGTTCCCCCTTCCCTGGGGGTTTCCGGGGTTTTCTCCGGGTTAAGACGGTTTCGGAGCAGTTCAATCTGGGTAGAGGTCCCGCTCCCGTCGCCGCCTTCGAAAACAACAAAATTACGGAGTATATTCATGGGTATTGTTATACCATGGCATGGCTTTTTTTGCATATTCGTGATATTTTTATTATACTGATTTTGAATAGTATTCAAAAGTCGGTTGGTTTTGAACCGGTGCAAATGAGATTCAAGGGATCGCAGGTGGTTAATTCCGCAGGAAATCAAGTCGGTAGACTAAATGGACAGACTGATTACCGTTTAATTCGGTTCAGTATAGAATTCCTCACTTTTTTGATTCTTGTTATTATAACCACCTTCATATTACGGCCGCTGCAGATCGCCATGGCTGACCGTATGGCCAAGCTCCGGGACTCTTATATTACCCAGATGGAGGTTTTAATCAACCGGAAGATTGAATATGCCTCTATGGGGGCCTCTGTTTTCAGGACCCTGGACATACGAAACATTCGGATCTCCGGTACCGGTACTGAACCTGCGGTTGCTATTTCCCGGCTCCGGATTTCTTATTCCCCCTGGAAACTTTTACGGGGGAATCTGGTAGAATCGGTTAATTCCATACTTATCGATAGACCGGCCATAACCCTGGATTCGGCGCGGGATAATGATCTGCGGCTGCTTTTCTCCTCTTATGCGGATAGTTTCTCCTCCGGGATAAACCGCTGGAATAAGGATATGCTGCCTGAAAATTTGATGATTCGGATTAGGGGAGGAAAATGCACCCTGAGGGATGGGGAAAACAGCCTTGCCGCCGACAATATAACCTTGAACCTTGCGGTAGAGCAGGGGCAGATCAATTTTCAAGGTCAATGGGACACGGGTGTTTTTTTAGACGGAAAGCAGAACCGTTCCCTGGAAGCGGACTTTTCAGGGAAAATCAAGGGTGAATTTTCGGGGAACACGGAAAATGGATTTGTTACTTTAAATGTTCCGTCCTTTAAGACGGATCTGTTTGCGTTTCGGCCTTTGACGGTAAATTGTATCCTTGCGGACGGTAAAATCGAAATAAGAAAAATCGACGACCAGATACCTTTGGACTTGTATGTGGACTATGACCTTGATTCAGGAAAACTTTCGGGAGCATTCCAATCCGAAAATTTTTTATTGGGGGAGTTGTTTTCTTTTGCGGGCCCCTGGACAAAGTACAATACTTGGCTTGCCCTGCGGACCACCGGCGACGCTTTCTTTGAGATTGACCGCGAGGGAAGAATAAATTATGACCTGGATCTTTCCGGGATTATTCCGGCCGGTATGTCCTTGGGTATGGAGGATATCTCATATGCTATAACCGGCAAGGGTGATCGGCGGCATATTACCATTGATACGGCATCACTGCATGCCCCCGTGGGAGTCCTGGGCTTTTCAGGGGAAATCGGCCTTGAACCCTCCTTTGCGCCGAACGGAACCATCTCTATTTCCAATTTTGGTCTCTCCGGAGACGATAAGGTCGATGGGAATCTCAGTATCAATACCGAAGGCCGGGAATTTACTATTTACGGGGAGGACCTGTCCCTGGGTTCCGTATTAATAT
The DNA here is from genome assembly GCA_031283755.1 of Spirochaetaceae bacterium. Taxonomy (GTDB): domain Bacteria; phylum Spirochaetota; class Spirochaetia; order Treponematales; family Breznakiellaceae; genus JAIRMO01. The sequence continues at coordinate 11,040 of JAITBE010000009.1, read as the reverse complement.
CCGCCCTGGACGCGGTAATTCAATGGGAAGATCAGGGGTTGAACTTTTTTGTATCGGCCCTGCAGTTTAGGAACATCGAATCCTACGAGGATGCGCAGACAAATAAGCTGACCCTGGATGGTTCCTATAATTTTGATCCCCGGGAACTTCAGGTAACTTTTTTTCTGACCTCCTTTCCCCTCCTGGACATAATCAATATCGCCAAACCCTTTGGGAAGATACCGGCGGTTCCGGATTTGGCTGTTGGGCTGATGGAGGATATAGCGGTAACCACCGAAATATTCATTAATACCGATTTTGAGCATGTGTTGTATAATGCCCCCCATTTTGTGGCTGCCTATGGGGGGGAACTGGATATTTTTTCCATATTTTCCCTATCCGGAACCGATCTGCGCCTTGAGGTGGAAGACGGCAGGATAGTTTGGGCCGAGGAGATGACCATGTTTTCCGGCTCTGCGGATTTTTCCAATCTCCAGGATATTTCATTTGCCCTGCGGCTTGCCTACCAAGAGATGTCCTATTATTTTGACGGGCTTGTACTGGATCAACGGTCCCTGAGTATCCAGGGCGCCTATGGGCTTTCGCTTTATATGACCAGAACCGATTTTGGCGGATATTCAGGATATATAGAGACCGCCGCCTTCCCTGTACCCCTTAACGGCCAATTCGCCTGGCTGACCCTCGATTCTTCTATGCGCTATGAATCGAATGCCCAATGGTCCTTTGACATGAGCCGTTTGGAAGTCCGGGAACTGTCCACCCCCGGGTCTCTTTCAACAATCGTATCTGTCAGGGGCCGGGGGGATCAAGATGGGGCGTGGTTTTCCGAACTCCTGTTTGATGACGGCCGGGGTTTATTATCCGGCAGGGCCTCGTTGTCCTGGGATGAGGCTTTTTCCGAGATTTCAGGCACCGTTTCTATGGCTAATTCTGAAGACGCCGAGGAATTCACCCTGAACGGGGGGTGGAGCGGCGGTTCCCTCTCCCTTCATCTACAGCTTTCCGGGATTCAGATCGGCAGGATAATACGCAATTCCAACAATATCCTGGTTACGGGGAATACGGATATAAAGTGGAATTCCTGGGAATCCTTTTTGGTGGATTTTAACCTGGACTCCTTAACCGCTTCTATCGGCGAAACACCGGTTCATGCCTCCATGTCCGGCGTCCTGACGGCGGATAATTTTGTTGCCGAGAATTTACAGATCTCCTATGGCGGCCTCGCCGCTGAATTTTCTTACCTCAGGATGAACAACAAAACACCCATGGTGGAGACGGATGCCCGCATTTTGGGGGCCGCCCTGGGCCGGGATATAGATGTATCCCTTATGGCAAAGGTCGATTTTGATCCCCTGGATTCCTGGCTTGATATAAATCAGATGCTGCAATCCTTCAGCGGGAGGTTGCTGGTAAATCATATCCGTTTAAACACCATCGAATCCAGGGAGCCCTTTGATTTTGTTTTTTCCCGTTCCGAATCCCTTGTTTCCCTTTCCGGCGGTCCTGAGGAAATGCTCCAGATGTGGCTCGCCGGCGATGGGACTTTTTATGCGGGCTTTTCCGGGCCGTCGCCAATCCGGGGTTCTGTTTCCGGTACCATAACCAATGGGAGCATAAATGCCCATTCTTCGGATCTGAATATTGATATGGGTTCCCTCTGGTCCTTTATTCCTAGCCGGGAAATCGAAATTCCTGAAGGACACATTACCGTTTCGGTGAATATTCAGGGCCCCCTGGCGGATCCGGAATTTTACGGAATCGCTTCGGGTACGGGGGTTCGGTTCCGGATCCCTAAATTCCTTACCGAGGATATCGGCCCCACCCCGATTACCCTCTTATTGGACGGTACCGAGATGACCTTTGGCCCCCTGGATGTTAAGGTCGGCTCCGGTCAGGGAAGGGTAAGCGGCTGGTTCCGTTTTGACCGTTGGATCCCCAATACCTTTTCCATAAACGTCCAGGCCCTTCAGGAGCAAGCCATTCCCTTTGGACTTGATGTGGGCAGGGTCAGGGCTCAAGGACTGACCTCGGGGATTTTGAATGTGTCCATGGATCGTAATATCCTGATGATAACCGGTGATTTAACCGGCCATGATACGGAAATAACCCTGGATACCCAAAGATTTACCGATGAATCCGCGGAAATTTCTTTGAATTCCCCGTCCCTGTCGGTGGTTACGGATATCAATATCAGAACCGGTAGTAAGGTTGAATTTCTCTGGCCCAACGCGGATTTTCCCATCATCCGGGCCCAGGCGGATCGGGGCGCAAACCTAAAGGTGAATATCGATTCACAAACCGGGCGCTATGCCGTGGTGGGGGATGTAAATCTTCGGAGCGGGGAAATTTTCTATATCCAGCGGAGTTTTTACCTTCGGGAGGGCACCCTCTACTTTAATGAAAATGAAATTCAGTTTGAACCCCGAATATCCGCCCGGGCTGAAATCCGGGAGTACGCTGACGAAGGACCGGTAACGATCTCCCTCATCATCGATCAATCCCCCCTGGAATCCTTTACAACCCGGTTTGAGTCAAGTCCGCCCCTTTCCCAGATTGATATTATTTCCATTTTGGGGCAGAATTTGACCGGTACCACCGTGGCGGGGGGGGGCAGTGATGTTTTGGCCAATATGCTTGCCGTGTCTTCCGATTTCCTGGCCCAATTTCGGGTGGTACGACGGTTGGAACGGTATGTCCGGGATTTTACCCGGTTGGATATGTTTTCGTTCCGCTCCCAGGTACTGCAAAATGCGGTTCTGGGTGCGACCAGGCTCCAGACTCCGGTTGACAGGATGAGCCTGGTTAGTAACTATTTTGATAATACCGCTGTTTTTTTAGGTAAATACATTGGATCCGATATGTTTTTTCAATCTATGTTGTCCTTGAGATACGATGAAAATAAAACAACCATGGGAGGTTATGCCTTTGAACCCGATTTTGGCATAGAGTTACGGAATCCGTTATTTGATATTCGATGGGATTTTGTCCCCCGGCATCCTGAAAATATGTTTGTAAATGATCATTCGATTACTTTGATCTGGCGGCGGACATTCTAATAGAGGCCTGAGGTTGTTTCAATGTCCGATGGTCCCGGGGCCGTGAATTTGAATGACCGTTTTGTTTGTCGGGACCTGGGATTTATGGGGAAAAACACCCCGGCGTAATTGGGGACGCAGCTGTTTTTCCCAAGGCCGGTTTCAAAACCGGCCGGGATTTGAATCTGGTTCTATTGTTAAACCTGGCCTCTTGGGGGTAGAATTATGAGGAAGGAGCTTTAATGCGTTTTGGATTGGTGACTTTTTTACTTTTGTTGTTGATTTTTCCTTGCTTTGCCCAGGAAACGGGTGAATGGTATCAGGATAAACCTATTAAAGATATAGTCTTTGAAGGGCTAAAGAACGTCAAGCTGTCGGATCTGGAAGAAGTCATAAACCCATATATCGGCCGTCTGTTTAATGACGACCTGTTTTGGGAGCTTCAGGGCAGGTTGTATGCCCTTGAATATTTCGAGGCTGTTACCCCCAACGCGATACCGTCGGACCTGGCGGGCAGTGAAATTATCATTAAATTTACGGTAAAAGAACGGCCCGTAGTGTCCCGCATAGCTTTTATCGGTAATAGTTCCATTACCCGTTCAAGTCTGCAGGGGGTGATCTCCGTCAAGATAAATGATGTGGCTAATCAGGCTAAACTGCGGGTGGATGAAATGGCGATCGTCAATACGTATCTGGAAAAGGGTTTTCCCGACATACAGGTCAGATCTGAATTGGTGCCCAATAACGATGGAACGACGATATTAACTTTTTATGTAAATGAAGGGGAAAAAATCACCATAGAATCCATTGAGTTTGAAGGTAATACCATCTTTTCCACCGGTACCCTCCGGGGGCAGTTGTCTTTAAAACGAAAAAATCTTATCACCGACGGCGCCTTTCAGGAGGCAAAACTTTTAGAGGATACCAATGCCATTACCCAATACTATCATGACCGGGGGTATATAGATGCCGAGGTAACCGATGTAATCCGGAATATCCGGAAGGATGAAAAGGATCGTAATAACCTCACCCTTATTTTTCGTATATATGAAGGACGGATGTACAAATTTAGCGGGGTTACCTTTGAGGGGAATCTTATTTTTTCTACCGAACAACTATCCGATTTGATCCGATCCAAACCCGGTGAAACGATTAACGCCCGGCGGGTTGAGACGGACCTGCAGCGGGTGGCGGATCTTTATTATGAAAATGGGTATATATTTAATACCATAACCCGGGATGAAGACCGTAACACTACGGAAGGATTGGTTTCCTATAAAGTTAATATCCAGGAACGGGGCAGGGCCCACATAGAGCATATTATTGTCCGGGGTAATGAAAAAACCAAGGATGAGGTGATACTCCGGGAAATTCCCCTGGAGCCGGGGGATGTGTTTTCTAAAACAAAAGTAATGGACGGGATACGGAATCTCTCTAATCTTCAATACTTTTCCATGGTAGTACCGGATACCCCCCAGGGAAGCGCCGAAAGCCTGATGGATCTGATTTTTACCGTGGAAGAACAGCCCACCATGGATATCCAATTGGGGGTAACCTTTGCCGGCACCGCGGATCCCGACAGCTTTCCCATATCAGGGTTGGTAAAATGGAATGATCGTAACTTCCTTGGCCGGGGTAACATCGTCGGGGCCGGGGTAACCGCGTCCCCCGACACCCAGAGTCTTTCCTTGGAGTATACCCAGCGGTGGCTTTTCGGCCTTCCCCTGTCGGGGGGCTTTGACTTTAGTGTACAGCACTCAAAACGGGTAGCGGCCATGGATAGATTAGATCCCGTCTTTAATGGAGACGAAACCTATGCCTATCCCGATGGATTTGATTCTTATGCGGAATATGAACGCAATAATAAACTGCCCCCCTCCGCGTATTTGATGAATTATAATCAGTGGAGTTTATCCTTGGGTTTTTCCACGGGGTATCGTTTCCTTACCCCCTTCGGAAACCTGGGGTTGGGCGGAGGTATCCGATCCGCCCTGGTGTATAATAGTTATGACGCCGATTTATTCAGGGCCTTTGACCCCACCCTTCGTTCCGGGAATAACCGCTGGGTTCCGGCGGAATCAATTTGGACCAGTATTTCCCTGGATCAACGGGATGTTTATTATGATCCCTCCAATGGATATTATGGCATACAACGGTTCGGAATTTATGGAATTTTCCCCTTTGAGGTGGAGCATTATATTAAGTCGGATACCAAAGCAGAGTATTTCCTTACCCTTTTTAATCTTCAGCTTTTTGATACTTATGCATTGAAGGCGGTATTTGGGATCCATACGGGGGTTTCGTTTATATTTTCCCAGCCTGGTTACGACAATGCGGTGATTGAGGATGCGAATAAACTGTTGGTGGATGGAATGTTTGTCGGCCGGGGATGGACCGATCAGCGGCTTAACCGTGGTTTGGCCCTGTGGGAAAATTGGGCGGAGATTCGTATACCGGTGGTTCCCAATATCCTGGCCGTGGACCTGTTTTTTGATGCCGCGGCGGTTAAAGAGACCCCAAAAACCTTCTTTAGCGAATTTAAGCTTGATGATATGCGGTTTAGTTTTGGAGGGGGATTACGGTTTGCCATACCGCAATTTCCCTTTAGGTTTATCTTTGCCAAACGCTTTAAGTATACCGATGGGGCATTTACCTGGATTCCGGGGAGTATCGGGGGTAATCCCTCGAGACCTGCCTCGGGAGTTGATTTTGTAATATCCTTTGCCTTATCTACATATTAGGGGTTATGATGATGAGAAAGAAGACGGCGGTCCTCGTAGTTTTTTTTATTGGATTGGGGATCCTGGAGGCTCAGCAGCTTACCCGGTTCGCGGTGGTGGATATGACCAAGGTATATACCGCGTTTTTCCGGGAATCCCGGGCGGTTCGGGAATTTGAAGAGCGCAGCCGCCAGGTACAGGTTGAAATAGACCGGATGACTGAGGAAATTCAGGAATTAAGGCTTTCCCATGCGGCGGCCGCGGCCCGGGGGGACCGGGATCAGGCCCTGCGCCTGGAAAACGAGGTGAACCGAAGATCGGAATACCTCAAGGAGTATTATCAGCTTAAAACCACCGACTTGGAAAATCAAAAAAAACGGCTTGCCCAGTCGAGTACCTTTTTGGATCAGATATTAACTGAGATTCGTTATATTGCGGAAAGCGAGGGGTATACCATGGTTTTAAACCTTAAAGATAATACGGGTATAATCTGGTACAGCCCTACCGTGGATATAACGGATAAGCTCATTCAAAGTTTATCGGCCAAGGCCGGACGATAAGGGTATGTTTTAGAACAAGGAGGTCATATCAGTTCTGCCGATTCGAGTCCCATGCTGGATCAATACAGGCGGATAAAACGGGAGCATCAGAAAGAAGTACTTTTTTTTCGTTTAGGAGATTTTTATGAAATGTTCGCCGATGATGCCCTGGAAGTTTCCCCCCTGCTTAATCTCACCCTAACAAGCCGCAACGGATTGCCCATGTGTGGAATCCCCTATCATGCGGCCCGCTCTTATATTGCCCGTTTATTACGATTGGGAAAAAAGATAGCGATCTGTGAACAGCTCGCCGAACCCGGTAAGGGCCGGGGTATTATAGAGCGGGAAGTGGTAGAGGTCATCACCCCGGGAACTACGGTGGACGATGACTATCTTGAAAAGGGAAGTTCCAATTACCTTTCCGCCCTTTCTTCCACCGCCAGATTTCTCTCCTTCGCCTATATTGAGCTTTCCACCGGGGATGTCCATGCCACTTCTTTTCCCTTTGAGGGAGCCGGCGAACGGCTCCGGCTGGAACTGGAACGTCTCCAGGTAAAAGAAATTGTGGTTCAAGAATCCCTGCTGGAAGAACACCCCCATTTAGCGGAGGCGATCCTGGGAAGGCCCGGCCTGGTGGTAAACCGCTGGGCGGATTGGCTTTTTGATCAGGTCCGGAGTAAAGAACGGCTGGAACGGCAATTTGGGACGGTAAGTCTTAAAAGCTTTGGGCTAGAGGATGATAGCCCGGAGGTTGTTTCCGCCGGGGCCCTTTTGGATTACCTGGACGGTACCGCCAAAAGCCTGCTTCCCCATATACGGACCATCGGTCTCTACGGAGAATCCGAATATGTGGGAATTGACGAATCAACCCAGCGGAACCTGGAGCTTATCAAGAACCTTCGGGACGGGGATGTACGGTTTTCCCTGTTGGAGGTTCTGGATGAGACCAAAACTTCCATGGGGAGGCGGCTTTTAAAATGGCGGCTCCTCCATCCCCTGCGGGATCTGCCCCGGATCAACAAACGGCTTGATATGGTAGAGATCCTCTATCATGATCAGGGGCAGCTCTCCTTATTACGGGAGCTTTTGGGGAAAACCCCGGACCTGGAACGGCTTAGTTCCCGGCTTGCCATGGATAGGGCCCATGGTAAGGATATGCTTTCCATTAAAAATGCCCTGGGGGCTTTTAAGGCAGTGGAAGGATTAAGCGGAAAGCTGAACCTGGGCTTTGAATCTTCCTCCGCCATCTCCCTTGATTCCCAGGGGTTTGAGCGGCTTATGAGCCTTATGGATCTTTTGGATCGGGGAATCGCGGAGGATCCTTCCATATTGCTCACCGAAGGGAATCTGATTAAAAAAGGGTTTAATACCGAACTGGATACCCTTCGGCAGTTTCGGGATAACGGACGGAAGATGCTTGAGGATTATTTAGAGGAAGAACGGCGGGCCACGGGGATTCCCAGCCTTAAAATCCAGCACAACCGTTTTATCGGGTATTTTTTTGAGGTAACCAAGGCTAATCTATCCAAAGTCCCCCCCCGGTTTATCCGCCGTCAAAATATAGTCTCCGGGGAACGGTTTACCACGGACAAACTCGCCGCCCTGGAATCGGAAATTAACGGAGCCTCCGATAAGGTAATTGAACTGGAAAAAAAGATTTTTCTGGAACTCCGAAACAAGGCCAAGGAGCTTATCCCGGAACTGTCCGCCGCGGCCCGGCGTATCGCAGAACTTGATACCGCCCAGTCCCTGGCCTGGGCCGCCACCGCCCAGGGGTGGATCCGGCCCCTGGTAGATGCAAAAAACCGGATCCGGGTTTTGGAAAGCCGTCATCCGGTGGTGGAGGTCCATTTAAAGCGGGGGGAGTTTATCCCCAATGACATAGTTCTGGACGGGGATGGGGTTTTCTTTGCCCTCATTACCGGGCCTAATATGGCGGGTAAATCCACCTATCTCCGTCAGACCGCGCTGATCGTACTCATGGCCCAAATAGGAAGTTTTGTCCCCGCCAAGGAAGCGGCAATAGGCATGGTGGATAGAATCTATTGCCGGGTTGGAGCATCGGACAACCTGGCCCGGGGGGAATCAACCTTTTTGGTGGAGATGAATGAAACCGCCTATATCCTCCACACCGCCACTGAAAAGAGCCTCGTTATCATGGACGAGGTGGGAAGGGGAACCGGTACCAACGATGGTCTTTCCATAGCCTGGGCGGTTTGTGAGGAACTTTTGGATCATATAAAATGCAGGACCCTCTTTGCCACCCACTACCACGAATTGTCCCTGATCTCCCACCCCGCCTTGGCCAACCGGTCCATGGAGATCGTGGACCGGAACGGGGAAATTGTTTTTTTGCGGAAACTCAAGGAGGGTTCCGCCGGGGAATCCTATGGCCTTCCGGTGGCCCGCCTGGCAGGGATCCCCGAGCGGGTCTTGCAGCAGGCCGGCCGAATCATGGCCCGGCTTAAGGAAAATGAAAAGGCCCTCCACGAAGCCCTTCCGGATATTTCCAAACCGGCGGCGGATCTTCCCCCATCGGAGGAGCAGTCCTATTGCCAGGACCGGGCCGAAAAGACAGACGCCCTTCTTGAGGATATCCTCAGCCTGGATCCGAACCGAATGACCCCTATAGATGCATTACACTGGATCCATACCTGGAAGGCCCTGTTTGAGTCAAAAGGGGGTTCCCGTACCCCCAAAGGGAATCGTTCCTCCGGCGCGGAAAAAAACACCCCCTCATTGTTTGACTAAAGGGCGCCTTCTGGAAACCCCTTTTGGGTTCCCGGAGGCGCCGGGGTAAGAAAAGCTCTAAAAACTGAAGTTTTTAGAGCTTTTCTAAAGCGCCGTGCATGCCGTTAGCATATAAGGGATATGGATTATCAAAATTTTTTTTCATTTATTCGGGAATGGGTTTTCCCTTCCGGGTGTCCGGTCTGCGGTAAACTCCTTTTAAAGGCCCGGGAAGCCCGGTACGGACTTTGTGGGGATTGTAAGGCCGCCCTCTTTTGGGGGGATGAAAGCCGTTGTTCCCTTTGCGGACGCCCCCTGATATCCGAAAAGGAGCGGTGCCTTCCCTGCCGGGAGGGGGAGGTACACTATTTTGACCGGGCTTTTACGGTTTTCCCCTATACGGGAAAGTATCAAAAGGTCCTCAGGGCCTATAAATTCGGTAAATTCCGAAGCCTGGGGAATTTTCTTGCCGAGCAGCTCACGGAGAGCCTTTCCTATTTTCCCCTGGAAGGGATGAAAGCCCCCTGCTGGGTACCCGTCCCCCCCCGGCCGGGAAAGCTGCGATCTTACGGCTGGGATCAGGTTGAATACCTGGCACGGCTGCTGGAAAAACAATACCGGAAACCGAATCCCCTTCCGGTAGGGCTGCCGGTATACCGTTGTCTTAAACGGCTTCCCTCCCAAACGCAAAAGGGGCTTAACCGGGAGAATCGGATAACCAACCTCCGGGGCAGAATCCGCTGTACCAAAAAGGCGCCTCCGGAGGTTTTTCTTTTTGATGACGTCATCACCACCGGCGCTACCCTGGATGCCTGTGCCGCGGTCCTTAAGGAGGGGGGGGCCGAAAAGGTTTATGGGATATGTCTTTTTTATGATTAAGGCGGAACCCGGTTGGTTCTTGAACAAGTCTGATATGCTTCCGTTCACGTCTGTCTGGGTAGTTCGTGGTTAAATTCTTCTTTTTTGTTGTGCCGGCCCTGGTCCCCTCTTTTTTTTTATTGAAAACTTTGTTATATTTAAATCATTCCAAATCTTCGGATTTTGGAATAATTCCCTTAGATTTAGTAGACAACCCGGGTGTGTTTTAATTGGGGTTTAACCGTTTTTATAGGTTTTTCAAAACCAACCGAATTTTAGAGCAAATAGTAAAAGGAGAGGGGTATCTACATATATTTAAATATGAAAGCAAAATACGTTAGCAAGATACTAGTGGCGGGAATTATTTTTTTATTCTTTTCCGCGTGTTCGGATCCGGTACAATCAAAAAGCCAGTATTATCTTTTGGTCTATCGGGGTAATGAAAATACTGGAGGGGAGCCCCCCAAATCGGTTCAGGCATTATCGGGGGACGAGATATCCGTGGCGGTAAATTCCGGAAATTTGACTAAGGACGAACATTATTTTGCCGGGTGGAATACCAAACCTGACGGATCGGGGACCTCCTACAAACAGGGAAGACCTCTATTTCTGTATGGCGATATGGAACTCCATGCCCAATGGGAGCCGGGGACGGCGGAAAAAACCTTTCAGGTGGTTACCACCGATAATATCTGGTATACGGTGGATGCCGAAAAACTTGCAGAAAATGAGGTCTGTATTGTTTACGGCGATGTGAACGAAAATATAGCTGAGAATGTGGCGGAGGTTATTGCCGGGGAATATGAAACTAATATCTATCCCAAAATTACCGGCGCCTTTGGCAACATCATGTATATGCCCAATAACAACGGTAAAATTTTCCTGCTCCTGCTGGATATCATAGACGGGTATACTGGTTCAGGCGGCTTTGTGGCGGGTTATTTTGATTATACCCACATGATGGACGCTTCCAACTCCAACAAGGCTGCTATGCTCTTTATGGATGTTTATCCCGGGGATTCTTCCAATTTGAAAAATTTTTCTACCGTCATAGCCCATGAATTGCAGCACCTTATCCATTTTTCCAATACTGTGAGGCAGCCGTCAATCCCCGAAAAAAATCTTTGGATCAACGAGGGCCTATCCCTGGCGGCGGAA
>JAITBE010000141.1 GCA_031283755.1 Spirochaetaceae bacterium | reverse complement strand
CGCTCTTTTTCTTCATTTTGTTCCTCCGAAAAAATTAATTTATCGTGCACGTGCACGATAAATTAATTTTTTCGGAGGAACAAAATGAAGAAAAAGAGCGGTCTTTTTTTAGTCCTGCTGGTTCTTACCACGGTGGCGTTAGTCTCTGCCGGAGGCGCCAAAGCAGCGGATGACGATGTCACCAGAGAAGTATTCAAGGGAACCAACAAAACAACGGTAAAAGTTGTCATGCAGGCCGGCGGGTACCGGCAGGAAGCCTTGGCGGCGGTATTCCAGGAATACATCAATGAAACAGGGAATTCCGTCGAATTACGGTGGGTTCCCAATACTTCATGGGCCGAATACTTTAATAAGATCCAGACCATGATCGCCTCCGGGGATGCGCCGGATTGTTTTATGGTCGCTATTGAGGGTTTTGAAATTTTCCGCAGCCGCGATCTGCTGGAACCGCTTGACCCCTATTTCAACAAATACCCTGCTCAAAAGGCCATACTTGACGGTGAACATCCCCGGTTGCAGGCTCCATTTATCGTTGATGGTAAACTTTACGGCCTCGGTATTGAATGGAACAATGTGGTCGCCCATGTCAATCTCAATATCTTGAACGAAGCGGGGCTCCCGATGCCCCCGGCGAATTGGAATTACGATACATTCCTGGAATACGCCAAGAAGATGACCTATACCCGCCCTGACGGTACAAAGGTCTATGGTACCAGTATTCCTGACTATTACTTTGCCGCATCGGCATGGCTTTTTAATAACGGCGCCAGTTTTATGAACAATAATTGGACTAGATCCACTATTAACAGCCCGGAAGCGGTAGAGGTTTTCCAATTTTTCCAGGATCTGATCTACAAATATGAGGTGGCGCCCCGTCCACCCGTAGAGACGGAACAACTTTTTATGAACGATCAAATTGGTCTGTATTACGCCGGCCGGTGGCCGGTCAGGACCTTTACCGATTCAGGATTCAGCGCCGTTGATGTGGTACGTCTGCCCACCAACAAATCACCGGTAGCCATTTTTGGTTCAGGATGCTTTCCTGTCCTGAAGGCGTCAAAAAACAAAGACGCCGCTTTCCTTTTGGCCAGTAAACTTTCCAGTCTTAAATCCCAGGAAATACTATTGACGGCAAACTCAATTCCAACCAATGTACAAGCTATGGACAACATGGTAAAAAACAGCACATTCCCGAAGAACACTGCTGTATTCCGTACCGATGCCGATGTTGCGCGGGCTGTCGAATCCCCTAATTTTTACGCGGATATCGAAGTAGCTTTTAATCGGGCTCTGTCCAAAATCCTGGCCAATGAGTCGACACCCAAAGCCGCTTTAGACACTCTTGCCCGGGAAATTGATGAATTGATCGCGAACCGGTAAAGTCTAAAATAAATCGAAATGAAGAATTCGGGCGCAAGCTCGACAAGCTTGCTTGCCGGTGTCTTCGTTGGAGAGGAAATTTATTGTACTGGTCACAAAGCAAGTGGAATCAGGTTTGCTTTCCGTCTGTTTTGTGATAGTTGAGCTGGTTCCAAAACCGGTTATTTTGTAACCAGCTCTTGCGGTTTTTCAGGCTAAAAGCCTTGCAAAACCGCAGTTTTCAGGGTTGCAGTTCCAAAATCTGACATTTTGGAACTGCCTCATTTGCCTATGCTAATTGGAGATACAAATGATCGAAAGGAAAAAGGGTAAGAAAGGCCTTCATAAAAATGAAACGCTCATTGCTTTTGGGTTTCTTGCTCCGGCGACGGTACTGTTTTTTCTGTTCGTTCTTGTACCCATAGTCTGGGTCATGGTTCTTAGTTTCTTGAAGTATGATGTGCTCACCCCCGCCCGGTTCATCGGCCTGAGGAACTGGCGGCGTCTGGGAAACGACCCTCGTCTGTGGCTTACCTTAAAAAACACGGTCAAATTTGTCGGCTTAATAGTACCCATGCATGTTATTATCGGGATTGTGCTTGCTTTGGGGGTAAATTATATAAAAAACAAGATCGGGATTTACATATATCGTACCCTGTTCTATTTTCCGACCCTTGTTACTTCCGCATCGGTTATAATTGCCTGGCGTTATATGTTAAGCACTGATACGGGAATGATAAACTATTACCTAGGACTTTTGGGAATACCCGCAATACCATGGCTATCTTCGTCGTTTTGGGTTTATCCCTCAACCATGCTGTTCAGTTTATGGAAATTTCATGGTACTATATTTTTATATCTGTTTATTGGACTACAGGCCATTGACCACGGTCTTATAGAGGCGGCGTTAATTGATGGCGCAAACGCGTGGCAAAGGTTTTGGCATATTACTATACCTATGATTTCTCCAACCCTGTTTTTTGTTATTATTGTTAATCTGATAAATTGTTTTCAAATTTTTGATGAACCTTTCCTTTTGACAAAAAGTGGCCCTGGCGATGCTTCCCGTACCATCAGTGTATATATCTATGAGACTGCATATGGCTCTCAAAATTACGGGTATGCTTCCGTTGCCGCGCTGGTTTTATTAGTTATCATTATGGTGGTAACCTTGATTCAAATGAAGGGATCCAATATGTGGGTCACCTACGATCGCGAATAAAGGACAGCGGTACATGAAAAAAACGCATTTTAATCCCTTCAGGGTATTGGTGATATTATTGCTGACAATTTTTGCGATTTTCTTTTGTCTCCCTTTTTTTTGGATGTTAGCGACATCGCTGCGGTCTCCACTGGTATCTTTCAGGCTGCCGCCGGCGATAATACCAACTGCCTTCGATATTTCTAATTATAAACTGTTGTTCGAGAAAGTGCGTTATCTGGCCTTCTTCCAAAACAGTGTCTATGTTTCCGTTATGACTACGGTTTTTCAGGTTCTTGTCTGTACTATGGCCGCTTATGCTTTTTCCAGGCTGAATTTTCCGGGGAAAAATATGATTTTTATTTTATTTCTAACCGCCATGATGATTCCTGCACAGGTAACTACTATTCCCCGCTTTATATTTATGTCAAAATTAAGACTTATAAATACTCATATGGCCCTGATTTTGCCGGCATTATATTCCGCATTGGGGATTTTTTTGCTCAGACAGCATATGTTGACGATCCCCAAGTCCTATGACGAAGCGGCGTACATGGACGGGGCGGGAAAAATTTGGACCTTTGCGATGATAATTGTTCCTATGTCAAAACCGTCTATTGTTGTTATAGCAGTAATGACCTTTATCAATACCTGGAACGATTTTTTCAACCCTCTTATATATATCAATTCCAGAGCAAAAATGACTATTCCCCTGGGAATAACCCAGATTACCGGATCATTTAATTCCGGAAATCAGGGGGCCGTAATAGCAGCGATAATGCTCTCACTTATTCCTCCGTTGCTGTTTTATATCCTCGGGCAACGTTGGTTGATGAAAGGGATATCAATTGGCGGGATTAAAGGTTAGAGGAGTAATCATGTCGAAATTTACATTCACCGGCCCCTATCGCAATCAAATATCCTTTCCCTTGGGGGGAATCGGTACCGGATCCCTGGGCTTAAGCGGGACAGGCCGTTTTATTGATTGGGAAATATTCAACCGGCCCGCCAAGGGGAGCCTCAACGGGTTTTCCCATTTTGCGGTCAAGGCGGAGGATGAAAACACGGTCCTGGACGCCCGGGTTATGCATGGGGATCTGCCTCCGCCCTATACAGGGAACGTACTACCCGGGGTAAAATTTCACGGCTATGGATTTGGTCCTGAACGCTACCTTTTAAGCGGGATCCCTCACTTTAAGGACTGTACCTTTACGGGAACCTACCCCTTTGCCAGGGTGGATTTTATCGATCCAACTTTTCCCGGCCAGGTGAGTCTCCACGCCTTTAACCCCTTCATTCCCCTCAATGACCGGGATTCCGGCATCCCCGCGGTGTTTTTTGAAGCGGAAATCGCCAACACCCAAGACCGGGCCCTGGACTATACGGTCTGCCTCTCGGTGGCGAATCCCTATGCGGAGGGGGGTAAACGGAACCGCTTTTACACCGATGGGGATATCAGCGCGGTAACCCTGAGCCAGATCCGCATGGACAAGGAGGATCCCCGGTATGGGGACATGACCTTTGGGGTTCTGGGGGAAGGGGAGGTATCCTGCCAGGAATACTGGTACAGGGGGGCGTGGTTTGACAACATCGGCGTGTTCTGGCGGGACTTTACCAGATTCGGCAGGCTGAAAAACAGGACCTATCCGCCTGAAGCTACGGCGGGTACGGTAAACGAGGATGTGGCGTCCCTGGCGGTCCGCGTCCATGTAAAGGCCGGGGAGAGCCGTCGGATCCGGTTTATCCTGAGCTGGAACCAGCCCAACAACTACAACGACTGGAACGACCATGCGGGGACCCGTAAACCCGACGGTAATTTTATTACCTGGAAGAACTACTACGCCACCCTCTTTAGGGATTCCGTGGATTCCGTGGCCTACGGACTCCGTAACTGGGACCGCTTGGAAGGGGAATCCCGTGCCTTTTGTGATGCCCTCTTCGGCTCCAATTTGCCGGAAGCGGCCCTGGACGCGGTAACCGCCAACATATCCCTTCTCAAAAGCCCCACGGTGTGGCGTTTGGAAGACGGTACTTTTTATGGATGGGAAGGGGTGATGACTGATCAGGGCAGCTGTGAAGGGAGCTGTACCCATGTGTGGAATTATGCCTACGCCTTGCCCTTCCTCTTTCCCGCCCTGGAGCGTTCCATGCGGGAGGCGGACTATAAATACAACCTCCGGGATGACGGGGGTATGCCCTTTAGGATACAGCTTCCCCTTGGTTCGGGCCGTTCCTCCTTCCGGGCCTGTGTGGACGGCCAAATGGGGGGTGTTATCAAGACCTACCGGGAATGGAAGATCCTGGGGGATACTGAATGGCTGCGCCGTCTTTGGCCGGCGGTAAAAAAGTCCCTGGAATTTGTCTGGTCGGAGAAAAACCGGGATCGCTGGGACGCGGATAAAAGCGGCGTTATCCGGGGGAGGCAGCACCATACCCTGGACATGGAACTCTTCGGAGCAAACTCCTGGCTCCAGGGGTTTTACCTCGGGGCCCTCAAGGCCGCGGCGGAAATGGCGGAGGTCCTGGGGGACAAGGATGCCGTGGTTTATCGGGAACTCTTCGTTAAGGGGAAGGCCTGGTCCGACAAAAACCTCTTCAACGGGGAATACTATATCCAGCAATTGGATCTGCGGGATAGATCCGTGATTGAATCCTTTGAGGACCATGACACCCTGCTCGGCGGTTCCGCGCTGGAGGCATACTGGAACGATGAGGCGGGAGAAATTAAATACCAGATTATCGAGGGTTGTGAAATCGACCAGGTCATCGCCCAGTGGCACGCCAACCTCTGCGGCCTGGGCGAGATCTTTGACAAGGGCCAGGTAAAACGGGCTCTCCAATCCATTTACCGATACAACTACAAACCCAGTCTGCGGTATCATTTTAATCCTTGCCGGATTTATGGGCTTAACGATGAATCGGGGACGGTGATCTGCGAATGGCCCCCGGAAAAGTACAAGCCCGTGATCCCCCTGCCCTATGCGGAAGAATGCATGCACGGCTATGAGTACCAGGCGGCAATTCACCTCATCCAGGAGGGAATGGAAAAGGAAGGTCTGGATATTGTCAAAGGAATTCGGGACCGGTACAACGGAGAGAACCGGAATCCCTGGAACGAGATAGAATGCGGCAGCAACTATGCCCGGAGCATGGCCGCTTATGCGCTGCTTCTTGCCTATAGCGGATTTTCTTTCGATATGACCAGGGGCGAGATAGGTTTTGCCCCGATTCGGGATGGAAGGTATTTCTGGTCTCTGGACAAAGCCTGGGGGATTTTTGAGCAGCGGGAAAAAGCCTATACCCTGCGCGTACTTTACGGAGAACAATGGTTCCGGCAAATTCGCCTTCCTCTCGCGGGATCATTGACCCGGGCGCAGATTGACGATGAACAGGTCTTGTTTGATCTTGAACAGAACTGCGTGGTATTTGAGAAACCGGTATCAGTAAAAAAAGGACAGTATTTGGCAATATCTTAATCTATAAGGAAAAACGGCCGCAAAACCGGCCAAATCCCCCCATCGCCCGGCCCGCCACCGGCAAGGCTCAAAATGCCGGGCTGCCGATGGGGGGAAGAGGGCGAGGATTGGGTGGCGTTGCCCTGCATAAGCCGGGGACGGCGGCGTTGTGGGTGGGGCTGCCAGCGAAAGCCGGGCGGGTATGGCGGGCGGGGGCTACAAGGTTTCGCCGGGGCAGATCTCGTGGGGGACATAGCAGCCTTTTGGAACCGCGGGTTTCTAAAGAAAATGCCGCTGCCCTGTGGGATCTGCCGGAAATTCAGTGTGTTTTTTATAAAAAAGAAGCTTTTTTCCGGTGATATTTTGTCCTGTAATTGACTTTATTTGCAAATTTATACTATATTTTTCTTGAAAGAGGCCGTTACAGACTGAGGATGTTTCGTAACTTCTAAATCCTTACTATGTTAAGAATTTAGAGAGAAAAACTCCAAGCCTGTTGAAAACCAGTTTGTTTTGAAACGGGCGTAAATCTTTTTAAAGGTAAAAATAGAATGGAATGTATGGATAAAAAACTTCTAGGACGAATCTTTTCAGGCGGTTGTTTTTATAAAAGCATGGATATGATAAAAATACCCGCGGGACAAAATTTTGAAACTGGTTTGGCTTATAACACAAAACATTGGAGGCGTAAATGAAAGAACAACGGGTAAAAGGCTGGTGGTTTATCAGGTTCGCCCTGACATTGGTCGGTAAAAAGGGAATTGGAGAGATGAAAAGGGCGTCCAAAGATGCCCGTAAAGCCCAGGACCAAACCTTGCGGAGTTTCCTTACCGCTTCAAAAGATACGGTTTACGGAAAGGAACATCATTTTGAGGACATTTTGAAAGCCGAAGGTCCGGAAGATCTTTTGAGGCGCTACCGGGAACGGGTGCCTATCAACGATTATGAAGACCTGCGGTCTTATATTGAGCGGCATAAAAACGGGGAATCGGATGTTCTGTTCCCCGGAAAACCAAAAATGTACGCTACCACCAGCGGTACGACCAAAGATCCCAAGTGGATCCCCATTACGGAACAATACTATCAGGAAGTGTACAAAACGATGAATCAGCTGTGGTTTTACACCCTGATCATGAACAAACCCAAAACCTTTTACGGAAAAACCCTTTCCATTGTAGGAAAGGCCATTGAGGGGGCCGCGCCGGACGGCACGGTCTATGGTTCCATTTCCGGCATTTCCCAGCGGGATATTCCGGCCTTCATGGATGTCCTCCATCCCGCCCCGGCGGATATTTTCCACATCTCCGATTACAAAGCCCGGTATTATGCCATCATGCGGATGGGTATTGAGCAGGACGTTACCCTGATCATCACCGCTAATCCCAGCACCCTGGTAGAAATGCAAAATAACGCTAATGAATTTTACGATGAATACGTAGAAGATATTGAAAAGGGCACCCTGAGCCATAGCCGCCCCATCCCCGATGAAATCCGCGCGGTTTTGGAAAAACGGCTCAAGCCGAATCCCGTGCGGGCCGCGGAACTGCGGGCGTTAAAGGAAAAATACGGCACCGTACTTCCCAAATATTACTGGCCCAATATGCAGGTGGTAAACGTCTGGTTCTGCGGCAACACCAATATTTTCTTTGAGAAAGTCAGGGATTCCTTCCCGGAAAACTGCGTGTTCCACGAAATGGGCTATTTTTCCACCGAATGCCGGGCCGGCATCGTCCTTAAAAGCAACTCTCCTGATACGGTTATTTTCGGCCATAAGATTTTCTTTGAATTCATCCACGAGTCGGAATTGGAAAGCGAAAACCCCCGAATCTACCGGATGGATGAGGTGAAAAAGGGGGAACGGTACTGTATGATCGTTACCACCTCCGCGGGCCTGTACCGGTATAACATGAACGATCTGGTGGAAATTACCGGCTTTGTCAACCAGTTCCCCACTCTCAAGCTGATCCAGAAGGTGAACGGCACGGTAAACATCACCGGCGAAAAACTCCACGAGCGGCAGTTTGTCGAGGCGGTTCATGCGGCGGAAAAAGCGACCGGCAACCGGGTGGCCTTCTTTATCGGCTTTGCGGATACGTCCAAAGTAACCTACCGGTTTTATTATGAATTTGTTAACGCCGACATAACCCAGGAAAAGGCTGAAAATTTCACCCGGGTTTTGGATGAATACCTCAAAAAATACAACATCGAATATGAAGCAAAACGTTCATCCAATCGTCTCAAAGAGCCGGAGACCGCTTTGCTCGTCAAGGAATCCTTTGAAAAATTCAAGGCCACCTGTATTGATAAAGGATACCGGGACGGCCAATTCAAGGTGAACCTCCTGATGCAGGATGAAAAACGTCATGCCATGTTCAAAGAACTGGTATTGTAGGCGGTTGTGTCCGTAATTGTTCCGAAGGCGCTGTATTGAATAACAAAAGCAATTCCCCCGAAACCCGAATCCGGGGGGCGGGGGCTTTTATTTTTGACCTTGATGGGACCCTCTATGATACCCATGGGTTTGCCCGGCGGCTTGTCCTGGCCCAGCCCTGGGAGGGGTTCCTCATGTTGGCTGAACGCAGGATCCGAAAAGATATGATCGGCGGGGATTACCTCTCCGTGGGGGCCTATTATGGGGAATTTTTTTCCCGGATGGCCCATTTCACCGGAAAATCTATAGAAAATCTGCGGAACTGGTATTTTGACCGTTACATTCCCTTGATGTGTGGGGTGTTAAAAAAGTATTATCGTTCCCGTCCGGGAACCGCGGAGCTTTTTCAATGTTTGACCCAAGGGTCCTTTCCGTTTGCGGTTTATTCGGATTATCCCCAGACCGCGGAGCGTTTGTCCTGCCTCGGCTTGGATACGGCTTCCGGGGCTAAAATCTACGGTCCCGAACATTTCGGCGCCCAAAAACCCGCGGTCCGGCCGTTTTTGCTTATTGCCCAGGACCTGGGTCTTCCCCCGGAGCGCATCCTGGTGATAGGCGACCGGGACGATACCGACGGCGCCGGGGCCGCCGCCGCCGGCATGGCCTATATCGGCATTAAAAACCGTAAAAGGCAGGGCTTTTCCTCCGGGTTAAACTGGGAAACCTTTATTACCCTGTTCCGGAGCAACTTAAACTTCCAGACAACGGCCAATTCTGAATTAAATTGAACCACGGCATTTTTTTCCGTTTTATGCGGCTCAACGAAGAAGGGGCATGACCAGAGGCCGTGCTTTTTATACGCCGGCCTAATCCCCTTCGCTGGGCCAGGGGTTATCCCGGATACCCGCAAGTTCCACGATGGCCTTGTGGCATTGGTTCCGCAGGAGGTTCACCGCGTCTTTCCGGGGCAGGGTAAGGTCCGGAAGGATAGGGTCTCCCACCCGCAGGGTGATAAGGGGATAGTTTTTTTTGAAAAGCCGGTAGAGTCCCCGCGCCGGACGGTAAGAAAAGGCCATGGGAATAACGGGGAGCTGGTATTTATGGGCCATATTAAACATACCCTTCTTAAAGGGACGGATCAGCTGGTAGTAGGGCCAACTGCTGCTTTCGGGGAATACGTGGAACCATTTTTTCTTGTTGTGAAGTTCGTCAAAAGCCTGATTAAAATATTTGATCACATGGATATCCGTGGGAACCGGAATACCCCCCACCAGGCGGATAAGGTGCCGGTCAGGGCCGGAGATGTTTTCCTTCCATGCGGGAAAATACAAACGCCGGAACCGTATTGCCTGAAGAATACATAGAAAATCCCAACGAAAAACATGGTTTGATACGGTAAGAGCCCCGTTACGGAACAGGGCCCGGTGTTTTTTTAGTTTATTCCGCCCTTCAATTTTGAGTCCGAACCGTATGGGCGAAAGAATAAAGACCAGGGTAAAAATTCCCAGGTAGATCAGGGCGCTGCGGATCCTGAATCCCAGGGATTTGTCCCAAAAAGGGTAGTGCTCGTCCAGGATCACTTCCACCTCCTGGGGCTTTAGGAACATGTGCTCGTCGGGACAGGTAGGGTAAACCAGATCGAGGCGGGGGACATAGGGGACATCGTCAGAGTTCGGTTTCATAGCTGCTCCATGAGGGCCCGGGCCCTCAGTATAGTCTCGTAAGGTACGTTGAAAGAACCGGTATATAGGTAACGATTAGGACCACTCCCAGCTGGATGAACAGGAAGGGTAAAACATACCGGGCAATTTCCACATAGGGTTTCCTAAACCGGTAACTGGCCAGGAAAAGGTTCATTCCCACCGGCGGAGTCAGGAAACCCGCCTCTAAATTGATAAGAAAGATAATCCCCAGATGAACCGGGTCTATTCCGTAGGCCGCGCCCAGGGGAAAAATCAGGGGCAATACAATCAGTATAGCGGAAAAGATGTCGATCAAACAACCGACCACCAGGAGGGACAAGTTGAGGATGAGAAGAAAGAGGTACTTTGAGGAAATGGCGCTTTGGAGCCACCGGGCGAACCGTTCCGGCCCCTGGGTATCAACAATGTAGTAGGAAAGGGCCTGGGACAGGGCGAGGATGGAAAGGATGCCCCCGATGATGGGGATGGCCTTGGCGAACACCTGTTTTATTTCCGATACCTTAATATCCTTAAAAACAAAAACCTCCACCACCAAAACGTAGAGTACCGCCGCGGAACCGATCTCCACCAGGGAGAGAACGCCGGAAAAATACCCCGCCACCAGCAAAAAGGGAAGCAGGATCTCCAGGAACGATTTTTTCAGGGCGGCCCCGGCCTTTTTAAGCTGAAAGGATTCCAGGGGAATTTTGGTTTTAACCGAAAAAACAATCCCCACCAGGATCATCGTGCCCACCAAAATAATGCCCGGGATTATGCCCCCCAGGAAGAGGTGGATCGTGTTGGTCCTGGTGGCGGCCCCTACCAGGATCAGGGGGAGGCTGGGGGGAAAGAGGAGGCCGATACTGCCCGAGGCGGTGAGGAGCCCCACGGAAAATTTCGGCGGATAGGGGGCGTTTTCCGAAAGTACCGTGTAGAGGATGCCCCCCAGGGCGAGGATAGTTACCCCCGAAGCGCCGGTAAAGGAGGTGAAAAAGGCGCACATACATACCGCCGCGATGATGATCCCGCCGGGAAGCCAGCCAACGAGGCTCCGGAATGTTACCATCAGCCGTTCCCCGGCCTTGCTCTCCGACAAAAAAAAGCCCGCCAGGGTAAAGAGGGGGATGGCGACAAAGCTGTTTTGGGTGAGAGCCGTGTATATCTGATTGGAGACCACGTCTATCTCTCCCCCGGAACCCTGGATGAGGATCAGGGCCGCCGCGCCGATGACCACAAACAGGGGGGTTCCCCAAAAAGCCGCCAGGATGATGAGGATCAACGCCGGGGTTTTGAGGTACCAGGCCAGGGCAAACAAACCGTCATTTATCTTATAGGCAAATTCCGGAATATCAAAACCCCAGAGGAACTTAAAGATCGCCGGCAGGGAAAGAAAGGTCCCCGCCAGAACCGCCAGTACCGCAAGGAGCCGGGCCTTTCCCCGGAGCGGGGTAAGGCGGGCAAAGCGGAAGGCTATCACCGCGTATCCAATGGGCATAACCAGGGCAAAAACCTGGTCCGGGATAAACCCGATGAGCTGAGGGGGGGAAAGGTAAATTTTAATAAAAGAAACCGAACACCAGGCAAAAACCGTAGCCGCCGCGGCCGATAAGAGGCCGGAACAGACGGCAAAGATTCTTTTGATTTTTTCATTGGAACTATACTGCAAGAGTCCGATGGAAAGATGATCCCCCGCTTTGGTGGTATTCATCCCCGAAAAAAGACCCAAACTCAATAAAAAATGCACAATAAGCCCCGGAGACGCGGGAAAGCGGGAATGAAAAAACACCCTGAGAAAGGCTTCCGCCGCGGGCAGCAGGATTAAACAGGCGAGGGAAAAATAACAAATTCCTTGCTCAAGGGTCCATAAAAAAGAGCTTTTTTTTTCTGTCATTAACGTCCGCTCCGGTGAACCCTGAGCAGGGCTTCGATTTTTTCATATAAGTCCCGGTTAAAGGTGTTTCCCAACAGGGAAGGAATAACCCGGTTCATATCATTGTACCAGAGCTGTTCCTGGGCCGGGCTTACTTCATTAATCTTAAGCCCGTAATTTTTCATGGTGGTGATGGCGTTTGTCTCAAGCTGCTGGATAGAAGAATCCAGTTCCGTCTCCAGCCGTTTGGCAATCCGCAGCAACGCCGGTTTATGTTGTTCCGGAATGGAACGCCACGCGGCCTGGTTCATGACGATCCCTCCCATAAAGGGGGCGATATTGATAGAAGCCATGTTTTTTGCCACCCCGAAAATCTGCAGCCCCCCCACATTAATCGGGCTTTGATATACCACGTCTATCATTCCGCCGTTAAGGTATACCAGGGCCTGGTTCATGGCGACCGGAACCATCTGATAACCCATGGCCTTAAAGGCATCCATCAAGGCCGGTTCCTGTTCGCTGGTTCCCAATTTTTGGCGTCTCAGATCCGCGGGGGTAAAAATCGGTTGTTTGGAAAAAAACTTGACCCAGCCCGCCTTTGACCAGGCCAGGGTGAAAAACCCCTCCCGGTTGATCCGCTCTTCCAGATACGGCTTTATATCATTCAAAACCAGGTCCAATTCCTCGTTGTTTCTGATAAGAAAAGGGCAGCTGAGGGTCATAATCTCGTGATTCGGCGTGATGGCGTTAAGGCCGAAGGAACTTAAAATTGCCGCCTGGATCTGGTTTCCCTTGAGTTTACGGAGTACATCGCCTTCGCTCCCCGCCACCCCGTTATGATAAATCACCAGTTCCACCTCGCCGTTGGAAGCGGTTCGCCATTCCGCGGCCATTCGGTTCAAAGCCGCTCCCCAGGGGGTGTTTTCGGGGACCAGTGACGCTAACTTAATCGTAACCCTTCGCCGCTGGGCATGGGCCGGTTCAGGGAAAAAAATTCCTAAAAAAACCGCGCAAAAAAACAAAAATCGACAGATAGGTTTCATCACCTCTCCCAATATGCTCATGAGTTTTTTTCACAGCCAGCCGGGCGGCCGGAATCTAATGGCAAAAGTATACCACTTTTAAAAATCTCATGCAATGAATATACTTATTTAAGTGTAATATAAGAGGAATATCTGTCAATTGAGCCTGTTTCAATTTTGATTGGTTTGTTACGGTTCATGGCGGTGTGCCCGGCAATAACCGGCATGGGTTGAATTGACGGATGTTTTCGCCGGTTATATTCGGGGGCATATATGCGTTTAATAAAGATCGGTTTTTTGATGGTAATTTCCCTGGGCTTGAGCGTCTGTAACCGCCAGGACGCCCGGTCCCTTACGGTATTTTCCGGTTCCGCCGCGGCCCCGGGGATGGCGGTGGCGGATCTGGCGGATTACCGGATCGCCTATTACGAGGCGGCGGCCTGGACGGAAGAAGAAATCGCCGGAGGGGTCATAACCGAAAGTGATGAGCCCTTCAAAATGGCTGATTACGGGCCCCGGGGAGAACTGCCCCAGGAGATCCAACGGCCTTCAATTTATGTGGTTTTTTCCCAGCCCGTGGTTCCCCTGGCAAAGTTGGGGGAACCCCTGGGACCGGAAGCGGCCGGAGGGCTTTTTACGATAGATCCGCCCCTGGATGGGGTATACCGCTGGTATGGGTCCAGGCTCCTCTCCTTTGAACCGGATACGGAAAACCTCCCCCAACGGCGCTATACGGTTACCCTCTCGGACCGGCTGCGGTCTTTGGGGGGGAAGTCCCTGGAGGGGGAAAAGAGTTTTTCCTTTGAAACCGAGCGGCTTTCGGTCTTGTCCTGTTTCCTGGGAGACGGGGAGGGTTATGTTAACCCCCAAAACGCCCCCCCGGAGGAGGCGCGGAACATCAACCTGATCTTCTCTTATCCCGTTAACCTGGCGGAGATAGGCCGGTGGTTGGAGGTCCGCGCCGAGGGACAGACCCGGCCCTTTGAGCTGAGCCGGCCCGCCAAGGTTGAGGGCCGGGACTTGGTTCCGGAACAGGGGGTCCTGGTAACCCTGAACAAAGCCCTCCCGGTGGATACCGAAGTAAAATTCACGGTTCTGGCCGGGGCCCGGTCGGAACCGGGGTGGCTTGGCTCCAAAGAAGATTGGAATTTCACCTTTCATACCCTTCTCCCCTTTGAGTTTGACGAAGTTTATGTCCGTTCTTCCACTTCTCCCCGGACCAGGGAAGGGGATTCTATCCCCATAACCCTCGTATTCAGCCACCCCGTGGATCCCGCCGGGGCGGAACAATATTTTTTAATAGAGGGGATGCCCCCGGTCCGCCGGGAAAATGTCCATGTTTACGGTACTTCGGTGGTACTAAACGGGTTTCCCCTGGAGTACCGCCATGATTACCAGGTCCGGATATCGGCGGACCTTAAGGACCTTTGGGGGAGGCCCCTGGGGAGGGCCGAACGGGTCCTGGCTCAGGTGGGGGAGGCCTCAAGTTATGTGTACACCCGAAATTCCGGCCCCCGAATGTTGGAAGGGGCTTTTCCCCCCCGGGTGGTATGGGAGGCCCAGAACCCCGTGTCCCTGCGTTTCCTTTCCCGGCCTGCCGCGGGCCCCTATGAGCGTATTCCTCCGGGTTCCCTGAAAGCCCTGGATGTCTCGGAGTTTCCCGCCAATTCCAAGAAGTTTTTTATGGAGAACCTGGATCCCTTCCTGGGGCCCGGAGGGCGGGGCAGCGCGGCCATGGGCTGGGACTACGAGGCCCGATCCTCCTGGGGGCGAAGGGAGGTTTACCGGAGCCAGGAATGGCTGACGGTTCAGGTAACCGATATGGGCATCACGGTCCGGTACGGGTATAACAAGGTCCTGGTCTGGGCCACCCGGCTTTCCACCGGGGAACCCATCGCCGGGGCCAGGGTGGAACTTCTGGAGGGAACCCGCCTGGTCCGGGAAGGCCGCACCGATGCCCAGGGTCTGGGGATTTTTGAATTCCCCGACGGGGCCTTTGCCGCCCGGTTCACCCAGCCCTCAAGTTCCCTTCAGCAGGATGGTACGGTGGGAAAGGGCTTTCGTATCCGGGTGAGCCAGGGCGGCGGAGCCCGGGCCGGAGGGGACGAGGTTGAATTCATCCCCAATGACAGCCACAATTTGTGGCGCTTTGACCTGGAAGCTGCCGCGACTCCCTTTACCGTAGAGGCCCCCCGGCCGGTGATCTTCCTTTTTACCGACCGGGGGCTCTACCGGCCCGGGGAGACCGTCACCTTTCGGGGCATAGACCGGACCCTGAACCGGGGCCGCTTTGAGGCATACCGGGGGCCCTATACAATCGAGGTAAGCAGCGGCGGCTATCAGGCCCCGGTGATCGCCGCCATTCAGGGGGTAAGCTCCCAAAACGGGGGAAGCCACGGCTCTTTTGCCCTCCCTCCGGACCTGGAAAGCGGGGTATACTCCATTCGGTATAAACGGGGGGAGGCTGTTAACATCACCACCTTTACGGTCGCGAATTTCGAGCGGGCCCGGTTCGCCCTTTCCCTTACCTTCCCGGACTTGCTCTTTTATACCGGCGAACCCCTGTCCGCCCGGGTTTCCGCGGCCTATCTCGCCGGAGGAGGGCTTTCCGGGGCGGCTTACTCCTGGTACTGGACCAGGGAATCCCTGGCTTTTAACCCCGGCGGGGACTGGTCCTATTGGCGTTTCGGCCCGGAGCTTTCCGACGGCCGTTCCTTTGTGAGCCGGGGGGAAGGGACCCTGGGACCCGACGGGAGCGCCGATATAAGTCAGGTTCCCCTCCCGGAGGGGATTGAAGGAGCCGCCTACCGGTACCGGTTGGAAGCCGCGGTACAGGACGCCGCCCGCCAGGAGATCGCCGGCCGGGGTACGGCCATGGTCCACCCCGCCTCTTTCTACATCGCCGCCCGGCTGGATCCGGGCGCCCCCAAGGCCGCTTCCCCTTCCGCCTGGTTCCTGCCCGGGGGAAGTCCCGCCGTGATAAGCTGGGCCCTGCTCTCCCCGGAGGGGGAACCCTACCGGGGGCCGGAAAACTGGCAGGGGGAGCTTGCCTACGAACTGGTACGGTACGAGTGGAAACAGGCCCGCCAGGCCGGGGTGGGAGGCCGGGTGAACCTCCTTTGGGAACGGGTGGAAACCGTGGAGGAGAAGGGAACCCTGGAACTCCGGGGGGCCGGAGGCCGGGAGGGCCTTGCCGGCGTCAAGACCTTTACCCCCGCCCAAAGCGGTCAGTGGGAACTCCGCCTGCGGAGCCGGGATCCCCGGAACCGGCCCGTGGTAACCCGGTTCGGGTTTTATGTTTCCGGCGCGGGATGGGTCCGCTGGGGGTCGGACGATGTGGACAGCATCACCCTTACCCCGGATAAAGCCAGTTATGTCCCGGGGGAAACCGCCCGGATCCTGGTCCGTTCCCCCCTTCCCCGGGGGAAATACCTTCTTACCCTGGAGCGGGAGGGGATCCTCTCGGAAAAAATTATTGAGATGGATGGTTCCGCCCGGACCATTGACATTTCCATCGACGAAACCCAGGTTCCTATTGTGTATGCGGTCCTTTCCTCCTATACGATCCGGTCCGGACCCCCGGAAAACAGCTACTATGAACCGGACCTGGATAAACCCAAGGGGGTTTTTGGGCTGGCTGCCCTGCGGGTGGATAATAAAAGCCGCCACTACGCCATTGAAATAACCGGCGGCAAAGGGGTTTACGCCCCGGCAGAGGAAGTGGAGCTGCGCCTTTCGGTAAGCCAAAACGGCCGGCCCGTACCGGGAGCGGAACTGACCTTTATGGCGGTGGACCGGGGGGTAGTGGACCTCATTGATTACCATGTCCCGGACCCGCTGGCTTATTTTTACGATCCCCGGAACTTTCCCCTGGGAGTACGGGGAGCGGACAGCCGTTCCCTGCTGATCGATCCCGTTACCTACGCCCTTTCCGATCTCCAGGGGGGGGATGCCGGCGACGATTCCAAGCTGGATGAACGGATAGATTTCAGGCCCACCGCGGTTTTTGAACCGGCCCTGATCACCGGCCCCGATGGAACAGTAACGGTGAAATTCAAGCTCCCCGATTCCCTAACCACCTACCGGTGTACCGTCTTGGCCGCGGGGCTTGATGCCTTTGGCCTTAAAGAACAGGACCTGCAGGTAAGCGCCCCCCTCACCGCTCTGGCTGCCCTGCCCCGGAAACTCCGGTGGCGGGATACGGGACAGGTGTCCCTGATCTTAACCAACCTGGAAAAGGAGCCTGTGGAAGCCGTGGTTTCCTTAGGAATTGAGGGTACGGAGGGGGCGCTGGTGGTGGACGGCGGGGATACGAAAACCTTGACCATAAAACCCGGCGCCTCCGGGGAGGCGCCCTTCCGGGTTGCCGCCGTCGGTTCCGGAACGGCCCGGCTGGTATTCACCCTCCGTTCCCCTCAGGTGAACGAGCGGATCATCCGGGATCTTACCGTGGAACGGCCGGTACTTTACGAGACCGTAACCACCATAGGGAATTTGGGGGACGATGCGCCGTTTATTGAGGAGGGAGTGGTCCTTCCCTCGGTAATTCCCGAAGGCTCAGGCTCCCTTTCGATTTCCTTGTCCGCTTCCCGGCTTGCCCTGTTAAAGGAGGCGGTGGGTTACCTTCTGGACTACCCCTATGGCTGTCTGGAACAGCGTACCGCCCGGCTTCTTCCCTTGATAAGTTTTGCGGACCACCTGGATGCCTTTGACCTCTCGAGCCCCGTGAAGAATCCGAAGGAGCTTATTGAGAATGAACTGGCGG
Organism: Spirochaetaceae bacterium; assembly: GCA_031283755.1. Taxonomy (GTDB): domain Bacteria; phylum Spirochaetota; class Spirochaetia; order Treponematales; family Breznakiellaceae; genus JAIRMO01. The sequence continues at coordinate 3,231 of JAITBE010000141.1, read as the reverse complement.
AACTCGCTAAAAACAAACTCAGCGATGGATCCTATCCCTACTGGCCGGGGGGACGGACCGGCAATTATTATGTTACCCTCCGGGTAGCGCATATCGCCGCCCTGGCCAAAGCCAAGGGGTATGCCCTTCCTCCTTCCCTGGAGATACCAAAACTCCTTACTTACCTGAGTTCTTCCGATTATGCCCGGCAATATGCCCTGCGGGATCCCTTTCTTTGGGGGTATGCCCTGTGGGTCCGGGCCAAACACGGGGAACAGCTCGGAGGGGAGTTGAGCGGTTTTTTGAGACGGGGGGATGAGCTGGGGATATCCGGCTGGGCTTTTGCGGGGCTTGCGGCCCTGGAATTGGGGATGCGGGATTTTGCCCTTTCCACCAGGGACCGGATTCGGCGCTTTATCCGGCCGGGAAGCCGGACCCTGGATCTGGCCGATACCTATGAGCGGGGGATTAACATCTGGGGCTATGATACGGATCGGTATGCTCTGGCCCTGATGCTCTACCAGGCGTTGAATCCCAAGGACGATATGACCACCCGGCTGGCCGGGGCCCTGTTGGAACGGCAGCGCCGGGGGATATGGTCTAATACGGCCTCCTCATACTGGGCGGTTCTCGCCTTTGGGCAGGTGGCCGACGAGGAGGCAAAAACCCTCGTTAACCTAAAGGCCGGCGTTTCGCTGGGGGGCGCCGCCCTCTTTTCCGGGGAATTCACCTCCTATGGCGGTACTCCCCTGTTCCGGCTGTTCCCCTTTACCGGGGAAATTCTGCGGAACCTTCCCCGGGACAGTCTCCTTCCCCTGCGGATAGACCGGGAGGGCTCCGGGACCCTGTATTACACGGCGAGCCTCCGTTACGGCGTCCCCTCGGAACTGGCCCGGCCCCGGGATGAGGGCCTCTCGGTGTTTACGGAGACCTTCGACGCCGAAGGTGAGCCGGTCCGGGATGGCCGGCTTATTCCCGGCAAAACCTATACCCGCCGGGTCATGATCTCCAGTTCCCGGGACCGGACCTTTGTGGCCCTCCGAATCCCGGTGCCCTCCGGGGCGGAAATAGTGGACGCGATGCTGGTAACCAGCGCCACGGTTCCCCCGGATCCGGAAGAAGAGGATCCGCCGGAAACCGGCCGTTTTGCGGCCTATGAGCCCTGGCAGGATCCCGGGCCCATACGGTTCATATTGGACGATGAGGTCCGGTTTCATTGGGATTATTTTTCTCAGGGAAAAGCGGAAGTGGAATTCCGGTTCCGGGCGGTGATGCCCGGAGTATATCCGACCCCCCCGGCCCAGGCGGAATGTATGTACGAGGAGGAGGTCTTTGGCCGCGGGGCAGGGGAATTGGTACGGATAGGGATATGAACATCATCCTCTTTGAAGATCATGAAATCGGCCGGCCCCTTCCCCGGCGGGATCCCCGAACCCTCCATCTCCTCAAGGTCCTCCGTAAAAAACCCGGAGACACCTTTGACGCCGGGGTCCTGGGGGGTAATCGGGGCCGGGGCCGGATCGAAGCCCAACAGCCGGACGGGTCCCTCCTTTTTTCCCTGGACCTTGGGGAGCCCCCGCCCGTCCGGGTTTCCATCCGGGTGGCGGTGGGTTTTCCCCGGCCCATACAACTCAGGCGGCTCCTCCGGGATCTTTCCAACCTGGGGATAGAGGCGGCGGATCTCTTGGGAACCGATCTGGGGGAAAAAAGTTACCGGGATACCAAGCTGCTGGCCGACGGCGGGGCCCGGGCGGCCCTGGTCGAGGGGGCGGTCCAGGCCCGGGATACGGGACTCCCCCGGCTTTCGGTCTACCCCAGCCTGGAGGCCTGGCTCGCCGAAAAGCCCTGGACCTTTTCCTCCGCCCAAGGGCCGGCCATCCCCCAGGGACCGGGGACTCAGCCTTCTCCCCCCGGCCCCCTCCTCGTGGCCGCGGATAATGTCCGTCCGGAGGGTTCCTTGGCCCGGTTCCCCGCCGGAAGCCGGGCCTTTGTTTTGGCCATAGGCCCGGAACGGGGCTGGTCTGACCGGGAGCGGAAATTCTTTGAGGCGGCGGGTTTTACCCGGCTCTCCCTGGGGAACCGGGCCCTGCGTACCGAGACCGCTTGTACCGCCGCGGTCATTTTAGCTATGGAAAAGTTGGGAGAACTGGGGTAAGATATTTCTATGAATCAGGATCAGGTTAAAACCGCCCTCCTTTCGATAGAAGAAGCGCCCCTGGAGTTTGCGGTTGTTTTTTCGGGGAAAAAGAGTAAAAAGGTCAACGGGCTTTACAAAACCGAAACCCGGGAGATCATCATCCATAACCGGAATTTTTCGGATGACAATCTCCTGTTGTATACGGCTATCCACGAATATGCCCATCACCTCCACGCCTGTTCCCGGGGGGGGACCCTTTCCTCCCGGGCCCACACGGCCGAATTCTGGGCCATCCTCCACGGGCTGCTGGAAAAGGCCGAAGCCAAAAATATCTACAAAAATGTCTTTGACCGTTCCCCGGAATTAACCGAATTAACGGGGATCATCCAAAAAAAGTACCTCTACGAAAATGGCAGCCTGGTCAAAGAGCTGGGGAAGCAGCTCCTGCGGGCCAGCGATCTCTGTACCGCCATTGGGGGCCGTTTTGAGGATTACCTGGACCGGGTCTTGAGGATTCCCCGGGTAGCCGCTCAAATGTCCATGAAGATGTACCAGTACGACCTGGACCCCGCGGTGGGGTCCGATAATATGCGATTCCTGGCGGGCATAAAAAACGACGAACACCGGACCGCCGCCGAATCCGCCCTCAAGGCGGGGAAAAGCCCCGATACGGTGAAGGTTGGGCTCCGTCCCCAGCCCCCGGAACAGGACCCCCGGGAACGCCTGGAAAAAGAAAAGACCCGGCTGGAACGGACCATCGCTTCCCTTTCAAAACGGCTTAAAGAAGTGGAAACGGAATTAGATGCCGTGCATGAATAAATAGAGCCTGTTCCAAAACCCGAGAAAGTATTGGGAAAGCCTCTGTTGAAACAGAGCGCCGCTAAAAAGATACCGCGCCGGACCTTTTGTCCGCGCCTTGCTCCGCGGCGGCTCATTTTAATTGCTTACGCAATAAGGAATAACATGACCATGGGATCCACGGTCATGTTATTCCTGCGCTGTTCCTTACGGAGCAACAGGCTCAGTGGGCTGTGTCGCGGTATCCGCGCTTATCTTTCCGTCATGACTCCCGTCAACAATGGACGTGTTATCTCCGCCGATGACGGTCACGTTGG
>JAITBE010000004.1 GCA_031283755.1 Spirochaetaceae bacterium | reverse complement strand
CACATGGGGGACTACTTTAAACACTGGATCAAGCTCGGACAGAGCCACGATGAATCAAAACTCCCCAAGATCTTCTTTGTTAACTGGTTCCGTAAAAACGAGGCGGGCAAGTTCATTTGGCCCGGTTATGGGGAAAATTCCCGGGTCCTGGCCTGGATCTTCGAGCGCTGCGCCGGTACCGGCAAGGCGGTGGACACCCCCATCGGCTTCCTCCCCACGGCGGACGCTATTGTCCGGCCCGCAGGGGTAAGCGAGAATGACCTCAAGGAGATCCTCAAGGTGGATATTGAGGGCTGGAAGGCGGAGATCGCCGATGTCAGGCAGAACCACTATCCCAAATTCGGAGACAAGCTCCCCAAGGAGTTATACGCCGAATTGGACGCCATAGAAAAACGGCTCAACGCCTGAGGCAAAAATCCCATGACCGGCGGGTCATGGGATTGCGCCGCTACGGACCCTGGCAGTTAAATTGCATGGCGCCGCGCCCCCGATCCCTAAGCCGGCGAAACAGGGCCGGACTTTTACGGGTTTTCCATAACCCGGTCGTCCATGTGCCGCAGCCGCCGGGAAAGATCCCGGGCAAGGTTCATGACGATGAGGGCAAAAGTCTTAAGATCGAATTTATAAATCTCCCGGAAGGCCTTATTGGAAATAGCTATAACCCGGAGGGGGGAGAGGGTTCTGATGGTCGCCGCCGAAGGCATCACGTCCAGGACCTCCATCTCCCCAAAGGCATCCCCCTCGCCGAATTCATACAGGATTACCCCGTGCTTGCTCACCTCTACCCGGCCGTTCAGTATAAACCGGATCTTGTCATTGGGGGTTCCCTCGACGATAATTTCCTCCCCCGCCTCGTAGGATTCTTCATCCAGCAGGGGAAGGATCCCCTCGATCTGCTCCGTTAAAAGGCCGCCAAAAAGGGAATACTTTTGCAAGGCGGAAGATTTCATCGAATCCAAGCTTCGTTCCTCCAAGAACCGATTCCAAAGCCCGGGGGGACCTTCGGATTGGCCCGACAGACTGCCATGGCTTTTCCAAAACATGACATTTTGAAAAAGTCCCTCCCTTAAAACCGCGCCCATACAAATAAATACAAAGTCTGCCCATGGCCAGGGGCAGCGCCTAATTACTTTCTTTTACCGCCGGGTCCCCCAGGTTAACAGGAAACAAACATCCCACTATAAGATATATCCCGATACCAACCCCAAGCAGCAGGGGGAATCCGCTGGATACGGCCAATACCCGGGCCAGGGCGCTGCCCGCCACGGATAACCCGCCGTTCATACCCCATGCCCAGGGAAGCTGGTTGGGTTTATTTTCCTGGAGGCTGTCCAGTCCGTTGGGATAGGGGACCCCCATGAAAAAGGCCGCCGGAGCGATAATAAGCCCCGCGGCGATGATCCGTAACCCCAGACCCGCCGAATGAAAGTATTCAAGAAAGCTATCAAGACCAAAGATGTAAAATAAAAAGAAGGCGGCAATACAAATACAGGAACCCAACACCACTTTGCCCCGGATCCGCTTGAACCGGCTGCTGACCAGGTTGCCCAGGGCGGAAAAAATCAACATGGCGGTAATCACGATGCTGGTGGAATAGGTGGGGTTGGAAAGGAAAACTCCCAGCCGCTGGATAAGGAAAATCTCGATCAACATATAACCGAGTCCCAGCCCCGCGTAATATAAGATGACCCCCACCGCGCCCCGGGGGTGTTGAAGAAGCTGCTTCCTCCGGCCCGCCACGGGGATAAGGATCACGATAAAGCCGAAGATACAGGCCTGAACCAGCATCCCCAGAAGCAGGAGGTACCCCCATTCTTCGGACACGTCCTCCATCTGATCCAGGTATAGGGGAAGCAAGCCCAGTTTTAAGAACCCCGAGTAATAGGGCCGGGAATCCCGGATAGGCCTGATATCAAAGATGTATTCGTTTTCCACCGATTTCCGGTCCCCCGCGAGGAATTCAAGGATCGCCCCCCGGTACATATCCGCGTTGGTAAAACTCTCCACGGGGTTTTCCTCATGGCCCTCAAAATGGTCCCGGTAAACGTCCATCAGTAACGCCGTATCCCGCAGGGGAATCTCGGCCGCCGGGGCGTAGAGGAGTTCAAAAGAACGGGACCGCACAAAATCGTTTAAACCCCCGATTTCCTCCTGGCTAAGGGAACCGTTTTTTACCAAAATCGTGGAAGTGGACATAAAAAGCCCAAAGGAATACAGGCTCTGCCGGGGGTCATCTACGCCCCCCTCCTCCATAGCCAGGATAACCGTGTTTAACAGTTTGAGTACGTTCCGGGGAGGGTTGAGCCGGTCCCAAACGGTGATCGAGAGGATCCCCCCGGGTTTAAGGCTGGTAAAATATTCCTTAATCGCCTCCACGGTATACTTGAAATCTTCGTGGACGACATATCCGCCGGAATCGGAGAGGCCGATGGAATCCACCAGGCTTATTTCGATCAGGTCATAGGCGGCGGGGTTATCCCTGCAGAAAGACCGGGGCTCCCCCTGAATAACCCGGATCTGCTCCGATTTGAGCAAAGAACCGGTAAAACGGGACACATTGGGATCATCCCGCAAAAGGCGGATCATCTCCGAGGAGGGTTCCACGATATCGATCTTCCGGGCGCCCTTATACCGGGCAACCTGGGCATTGATCCCCCCCCCAAGCTCCACCAGCAACACGTCGGGATTCTCCAGTACGGTATAGGGCGCGGCCATGGGAAGATAATCCATATACTCCTGTTCTCCGGGCCGGAGGCTTCCCATAATCCCGATGGGTCCCGATCCGTCCACAAAAAGCCCCCAATAGGGCTGATTCGGCATGGTCGAAACATTTAAGGCGGCGTTATCCGAAAGTCCCGGGGCAAAATGAAAATATTGGGAGGCATACACATGGTATTCCCCCCCGGGCCCATAGGAATGATGCACCAGTTTCGAGTCCGGATACTTGCGGACATAACTTATGGCCTTATAGTCGGATACCCGTATATCCCCGCCAAAAAAAACAAGGCAGAGGCCGCTCAGGGAGGTAATGACCAATGCCAGGAGGTAGAAAAGGGAAAACCGGGAAGACCGGCTCTTTTTGTCCCAGGTTACGGAGGTAAACAGGGCGGCGATAATGGTGAGCCCCAAAATAGGTAAAATAAGATACCGGGGGGGAAGTAAAAACATAAACAGGACGATAAACAAGCCCCCGACCCCGGAGCCGATCATGTTCCAGAAATAAACCTTCTGGATCTCCTCCCGCAGGACCACAAAGGCGACCCCGGTAAAAGCGGCGATTACGAAAAACGGAACCCCGTAAATAATGTAATAGGCCCCGATAAACCACAACTGCCGGGAATCGGAGGCAAGAAAAACCGGGTTAAAGGGAACCATCTGGGCGGTGATCACCGCCAGGGCCAAAAGCAGGGGCAGGCTGATGGCGCAAATTGAAAGAATGGCATCGGCCCGGGGGCGTACCCAGTCGGCGAGGAAGGTAAGAATGATGCCGGATATCCCTATCCCCAAAAGGGCGGTGGAAATAACCAGGGAACCGAAATTAGACCAGCCCCCCACCGAAAAAATCCGCATCACGTATAATTCATAGGCAATCCCCGTAACCGATATAAAAAACAGGGCGCATATCTTAGCGTTTTTCATAAAAAATCCATAATAAGGCGCTTTCCTCAAACTTCAGGATTGGAAAACAGCCCGAATTTCGAAGGAAAAGCAGGATTTTACCCCCCTTTCCTCCGGCCAATCCCCACGCGGGTTTAAGGATTGGCTTTGAGTCAAAATAGTTTCAAATTCCGGTGTTTCCGCTCCCTGTTGAAACAAACTCAGTTGTTTACCATAACAATGATATTTAGTATAATGAATCATTGACTTTAACTCAATATATTTTTACACTATATTTTGGTGAGTTTGTAGTTCTCTTGGTGTTTGCTTCCTTTATTTTTATAGTTAAGTGGTAATTAAAGTGAGTATTTCTAATTCTGTTCCGGCTTTGGTTATTGTGGCTCTGGTTGTGGGCTTAATTATCGGTTTTGTTTTTGGCCTAACTCTGCCATCCTTGGTTTCTTCTAAATCCGAGCGGGTTTTAGCCTATGAAGAAGTGGCGGCTCAATCAGCGGTGGAGGAGGCGGCAAAACTGGCGCTCCAGATGGGGGTGGATAGCCCCGAATACGGCCAGGCCTACGAAACCCTTACGGGGGGAGAAAAATACGACGGCCCCGCCCTGGCTCAATCCATGCCTATCGAAACCAAGGAAGTATGGCTTTCCTGGATGCGGAATAACCGCAACGATTCCCCTTTGTACCTTGAGGAGCGATGGAAACTGGCCCATGATTTTGTGGAATCCTCGGAATTGAAGCGCACCGAGGATGTCCGGGCCTTTTTATTGGCCCCCCGGGAACATTTTGTCCGGGAACAGAACCTGAACCTGGCCTATGCCGATACCTGGCTGCCCATAGGATACGGCGCCACCATTACGGACCCGGACGTGGTGGCGATGATGACCACTACCCTTAATATCCATCCCGAGGACCGGGTCCTGGAAATCGGCACCGGTTCGGGGTACCAGTCGGCTATTTTATCCTACCTGACCCCGCAGGTGTATACCATCGAAATAATCAAACCCCTTTTTATCGAAACCGATCTTCTCTACCAGGACTTGGAAAAGTCCTTTCCCGCCTATGGGTCCATTAACCGGAAACTGGGAGACGGGTATCACGGCTGGGAGGAATACGCCCCCTTCGATAAGATCCTCGTAACCTGTTCCATTGATCATATCCCGCCGCCCCTGCTCAAACAGCTAAAAGCCGGCGGCATTATGGTGCTGCCCCTGGGACCTCCGGGCCGGCAGTATATCATGGAGGTCAAAAAAAACATTGCCGAGGACGGGAGCATTACCCTAACCCGGCGGGACGTGTATAACGGCCTGGGGGTCAGTTTTAT
>JAITBE010000314.1 GCA_031283755.1 Spirochaetaceae bacterium | reverse complement strand
ATCCGCTGCCCGGTTTTTTTCTGCTCATTCTCAAGGCGGTGCAAAAGTTCCGTCATTTTGGCCTGCTTTTCCGGATTTTTGTCCGGAACAGCCATCAGTTCCTTGAGTTTTGTTAACTTAGCGGAGATAATCCGGAGTTGATAATTGTTTTTTTCTTTTTCCTGTTGAACCGTAAAATCAATTCCACAATGAATATGGGTAGGTTTTCCGGATTTTTTACCTATTGCCCCTGCCCGGAGTCCGTGGATGGTGGTAATATCCCCCCCGACAATTATCCCCTTATCCCCCAGATCGATATTTTCCATGGCATATATACTGGAATTGATAATTTCTGTCTCCACCATTAGGGTTTTTCGACAAGCCACCCGGCAGTTTTCTATGAATTTAGCCTTAAGAACTCCGCCGACCTTAACCAGAGCTCTGCCCCTGCCGATGATCCCTCCGGTTACAGTAAGATCATTTTTAGTGATCACATCGGTCACATCAAAGGTTTGTTTTACGGTCACCGAGCCGCCGGAATATATCTTAAATCCATCCGATACCGGTCCTTCTATGATTACATCCCCGGGAAAAATGATGTTCCCCGTAGCATAGCCCACGGCGCCTTTTATCACCAGCGATTCCTGTATGCTGATGACTTTTTTATTTTCCACCAATTGACCCGCGATTTCAGCAATGATATGGTTTTCATCGGTTCTGGTATTTTGTCCCCCGGAAACTCCTTCAGGCCGCAGTACCCCCCGGGGAATAACTATCCCATGGATGTTTTTGCCATCCTGTCCTTTTTCCCGGGGCCGTTTGTACGCCAGGATCTGTTCTTTTTTTACAATGACAAAGGGAGACAGGGAACGGTAATCAATACGGTTATTTTCCCTGGAGAGGGATGAATCCGGATTGGGGATAAATTCAAAATACTCAAGCACCTCATCTTTTGGGGGATCCCCCCGGGCAATGAGGACATCTTTTAGAGTTTTTTTGCTATGATTACATTGGGAAATCGTTTCCTGGATAGTTTTTTCCCGTATTCCGTAGACTATATTCAACCGTTCCAAGACTGAAGAAACATAGCTGGGGGTTATGGGTTCTCCGTTTCCTATGGCGGGTATAAAATCCGCCCGGGCTTCCAGGTCATCTTCAGAAAAAGTTACGGATATATTCCCATCATTTTTATTTTCCCTTAAAACAGTTGCACGATTTTGCGAATTTTTATCTCCCGGTACTTTCTCGGTTTGATCTCCGGTTTTTTTAGGGTTGAATTTCTCCATTAGTTTTATGCTCCGAATATTCCTATCATAATATCGGCAAAATATCCTATATATATAATTATAGGGTATGGGAAGATAATTTACCCAGGATCAACGGTGTTTAAATCATGGATATATGGGGTAAAAATACTTGCAAAAATTATTTTGCCATTGTATATTTATGCAAGGATAGGGGATAATTATTCGTAATTGAGTCAGTTTTAAAGCTCGGTTGGTTTTGAAATAGTCTTAAATTTATGATAATCATGGAGTAATTGTGAAGGAACGGTTGGCTCGTTTAAAAACTGTCCGTAAACTGATAAAGACCTATCGAATTGAGTCTCAAGAAACGCTTTTGGGGTATTTGCAAAAAGAAGGATTTATTGTTACCCAGGCAACCCTTTCCCGGGATTTAAAACTCCTCAAGGTAGGTAAGATCTCCGATGGTCATAATGGGTATGTATATTCCCTGCCCGGAGAAGATGAGCGGCAAGAGACCGAACGGACCTATATCCACGATTTTCTTCGGGGTTATGTTTCTATCGAATGGTCCGGAAATATGGTGGTGATCAAAACTTATTCAGGCCATTCCGATTCGGTTGCGCTGGCAGTGGACAACTTAAGTCTGGATGATGTGTTGGGAACCATTGCGGGAAGGGACAATACGGTTTTTGTATGCCTCCGGGAAGGTATAACCGGAGAGGATTTTATACGACGGATGAAGGAAAGCATTCCTGATTTGGAAGCTTAATGGGGAGAAAATGATTATGAAGTATAACAATTTTGATAAGCTCGCTACTTATAAGAGACTTTTGGATCTTGCGTCCCGGGGAAAGGGGTTTGATTTTGTCTCTCAGCTTACCGCGGAACGGGTAAGGAAGGCGGTGGTTCCCCTGGCTGCGGGGCTTACCTATTCCTGGGCGGCAAAAGCGGTGGACGATCCCGTGACAGAGGCCCTTCAAGCCCTGGCGGATGAACAGGAACTTATGGGAAAGTATCAGGCATTGATTGAGGGGGAAACGATGAATACCGGGGAAAACCGGAAGGTCCTCCACCACCTGCTTCGGGGGCAGTTGGGAAAACCGGTTCTCCATGAAGGAAAGAATCTGGGGGAATTTTATGCCCATGAACTTGACCGGTTTTCCGCCTTTGCCGCCGCGGTCCATGCCGGTAAAATCCGGGGTTCTACGGGAAAGGCCTTTACCACAGCGGTACAGATTGGTATAGGCGGATCGGATCTGGGACCCCGGGCACTGTACCTTGCCCTGGAAAACTGGGCCGTTGCAGAGGGGAAGGGACATTTGCAGGCGAAGTTTATCTCCAATGTGGATCCCGATGATGCCTCCCAGGTAGCCGCCTTCTGTACCCTGGAAGAGACCATTTTTGTTTTGGTCTCTAAAAGCGGTACCACCCAAGAAACTCTGGCAAACGAGCTTTTTGTCAAGGATAAACTCATCAAAGCAGGACTGGATCCCAGTAAACATATGGTGGCGGTAACCAGTGAGTCCAGTCCCCTGGCCCATAATCCCGCATACCTGGATTCATTTTATATTGACGATTTTATCGGCGGCCGGTATTCTTCTACTTCCGCGGTGGGAGGGGTAATCCTATCTTTGGCCTTTGGACCAGAAGTGTTTAAGGAACTCCTCGCCGGCGCCCATGAGGCGGATAAAAATGCCCTGGAACCGAAGATCCTTGCCAATGCCGCTCTGTTGGATGCTCTTATCGGCGTGTGGGAGCGGAATTTTCTGGGGTACCCCTATACGGCTATCCTCCCCTACAGCCAGGCCCTTTCCCGGTTTCCCGCCCATCTCCAGCAGCTTGATATGGAGTCCAATGGCAAGAGGGTTAATCGGGAAGGCCTTCCTCTAGCCTATTCCACCGGACCCGTGGTTTTCGGAGAACCCGGTACCAACGGTCAACATTCTTTTTATCAGCTCCTCCATCAGGGGACGGATATCGTGCCTCTGCAGTTTGTAGGTTTTACCGAAAACCAGCGGGGGGATGATGTAGAAGTGGATGGATCCGTGAGTCAGACTAAACTTAAGGCGAATCTGGCGGCTCAGATAGTTGCTTTTGCCAAGGGTAAGACTGACCTTAACCGGAACAAGGAATTTCTTGGAGGCCGTCCCTCCAGTCTCATCTATGGCAGACGACTTACCCCTCAAGTTTTGGGGGCTCTCCTTGCCCATTTTGAAAATAAGGTTATGTTCCAGGGTTTTGTCTGGAATATCAACAGCTTTGATCAGGAGGGGGTACAGTTGGGAAAGGTCCTCACTAAAAAGGTCTTGGCGGCTAAAGCCGGGGGTAACTCCGGAGATCCCGCCCTGGATGCCTATAGCGGGATTTTAGAGATATAACCAAAAGGGGAATATATGAACCAAAAAGCGGTGATTTCTGCGGATAAGGGCTGGATAGAAAAGGATATCCGGGAATTTCCCGGTTCTCCTGCGGCCCGGATTGGAGACGGGTGGATGCTTATCACTGCAGGAAATCTCAAGGAAGGGAAGGATAACTGGAATACCATGACCGCCTCTTGGGGAGGGCTTGGGGTACTTTGGGGCAGGAATGTGGCCTTTATGTTTATCCGGCCCGTCCGGTATACCTTTGATTTCGCCAATACCGCTTCCCTCTTTAGCCTCAGTTTTTTCAACACAACCCACCGAAAAGCCCTGGAGTTCTGTGGGTCCCGGACGGGCCGAGATACGGATAAAGCCGCCGGAACCGGCCTTACTCCCCTGGTGTTTGAAGAAGGTAAAGCCGCCGGCGGCATCGGTTTTAAGGAAGCGTCGGAAGTTATCGTTTGTCGTAAACTGTATACCCACGATTTTGATCCTGCCGTTTTTTTAGATCCAGCCATCGAGACAAACTATCCGGAGAAGGATTACCATCGGATGTTCATCGGGGAGGTTTTAGCTTTAGAAGTAAACCAGGGAGTATGACACCATTGGTTTTTATTCGCAGTGGAGTCTAATACCCAAGAACCCGCTCTCGGGGGAGCTTTAGGGCGGTTAGAGTTGGCAGCGCCAACAAAAATGGTAGTAGACCCCGCTGTTAAATAATTTCCTTACAGAACGAACCTCGTAAATGATACAACACTTACAAGATACCCCGCCCTTTAGCGCGAGGAGGTTCATTTTTTACTCAAGGCACAGGCAAAACGTACCACCCTGGAAAAATGTTGCGGGGTAAGCCGGGGGTAGCTATCGCCGGGGCCGTTGAGATAGCGCCAGGTTTCAGGGATTAAACGCAGGTCATAATTTTTTTGTATCTCCCGGTTTACCAGGGCTTGGTCAAGGCCGGGTTTGTTCCGCAGGACGGAAATAAAGGGGCCCGCTTCCTTACCGGGGAGTACCGTGATGGTCTGGGCAGGAATGCCCGCTCGTAAAAAGCCCGCGTCATCGGAAAAGGGGGTCGGCAAAAGCAGAACCTTATCCATTTGAAGTTCCCGGGTTGTTTCCAGCGCCAAGTTTCTCAGTTGCTGTACCGCCTGCCTTTTTTTGATTATCCCCAGTCCTTTTTCGTTTTTCATCAGATGATCGGCGGTGGTGGAAATAATAAGGGTATCCCCAGTACCGCAGGCATCAAATATGAAAAACCGTCCCCCTCCAAGGCCGGCTTGCCGTAAACCCATGGCCAGGGTATAAGAACCCTGACTTGTGAGTCCCTCGTCTTGGGTTAATTCTTCTTTGTCGGTAAAGATAATAATCCAGTTCTTACCCTTTTTTTGCTTTAATTTCATAGCTGTTTCTATAAGGAGAAATACCGCGGCACTGTTATCGTTTGCGCCGGGGCTGTCCGCTGTCCGGTCATAATGGGCGACCATTACGATGGGGACAGAGCTCGCATGGAAGGCGGGGTTATTTTGGCTTTTCGTCGAGCTCTGTCCCTCCTGAGATGGAAAAACCATAAAATGCCGGTTCCCTGCAATGGTAAGCGTTGATCGCCGTAGGCCGAATTTATCCAACAGGGCGTTCAAAAAGGCAAACCGGTCTGTTTCTGGGGCGATAAATTCTTTTAAATAGCGATAAGGGACTTCGGACAGGGGAGAGTTCGTCATTTGGGACGTTTAGAGCCGTACCGCGGCAAAGGACCGGGAAGGGTTGTTCAATTCATTTTGAGCCGCTATGATACAGAGTTCCCGGCTACGGGCTTTAAAGGTGGCTTCCATAATCCCGTAAATTGACGCTGCGGTAAGCTCCAGGGCACCTTGGATGTCCCCGGTCTCAAGATATCGGGAAAGAAAGACCGCGGCGGTCAGGTCCCCGGACCCGGACATGGCCGTATCAAAAGGAAGTTCCGGGGTACGGATCCGGTAAGTTCCGCTTCCGGTGGAAACTAACATATCAATATGGTCCCGGGGACCGATGCTGTTTTCCCCTTCCCGGTAACTGGTAACCAGTACAATTCCGGGGCCTTGGGCATGGAGTAGGTCTATGGCCTTCCAGGCATCGATAATATTCCCCGTAGTCATTCCGGTTAAAACTTCAAGTTCAAATTGGTTAGGGGTTAAGATATCCGCAAGGGCGATGACTTCATTTTTAAAAATACCCGGAATATCAGGCTTGACATAAAAACCCCGATCTACATCTCCCATTACAGGATCGCAGCAGTAAAGGGCACCGGGCGCCTTGGTCCGGACCAATTGGACCGTATCTATAATCGCCCGGCCCACCGCGGCATCCCCCATATATCCGGAAAGGACCGCCTCGCAATCCTCCAAAACGCCCCGCTCATCCAAGCCCCGGACCAAGGAGGCGATCATTTCCGCCCCCAGCTCTGTCCCCCGCCATGCGCCGTATCCGGTATGGTTGGAAAATTCCACTGTGTTAATTGCCCAAACTGTACGTCCCATGCGCTGGAGGGGAAATACCGCAGCGCTGTTTCCTGCATATCCATAACTTACATGGGATTGTATTGATAAAATAGCCACCGGTTACCTTCCTTGTTCTGTTTTAAAATTACCCGCAGGTACAAAGGGCCGCCCCTATGACGGCGACCGGTATATCAACTTATGGAACAAAGCGGTCATAATCTGAAGGAATTTTACCCTGCTTTTTCCGTATTTTTGAGAAAAATCTCTGGCCGCATCGGGAATGGAATAATGGATACCATATTTTCTTTTCAAAAAATCCCAATGTTTGACGATCCAGACATAAAGATCTCCCGGAGTTCTGCCAGGAAAATTAAGATAAAGCCGCTCATCCTTGATTATTTTGATAATAGGCTCGTATACATGGTTATACCAGGAGATCAGGGCATCGGAAAAGAGGATTTCCTTGGAAATGCCCTGGTTAAGATAATATTTATGGACCAAAATATGGTTGTATATCACATCGTAACGCCCGGGCATACTGAAATCCAAATCATAACAATTGGTATATTTTCCAAAATCGGTTTTTTCGTAGAAGGCCTTTTTTTCTACCTCGATGATCAGTTCCCGGAGATCATCGGTGGTCATGGATGGATTGATGGTTATTTCACTGGACAGGCTGATTACTTCCGCGTCGATCATTTCAATTCCCTGGCTTTTGGCTACCGAAACCCGGTGATTCCCGTCCCGGACAAAATAGACTCCCCCAATTTCATAAAGTTGAATAGGGGGCAGGATAATGCTTCTGATATGAGCTTCATCAACCCGGATCCAACGAGATTTGAGGTGATCCGATTTTGGCAGAAAATATTTATTAAAGTCCCGATACCTGCCTTCACTGCCCACGATAAGATTAAGGGGGACCGTTTGCATCCCCTTATAGGTTTGGTTTTTAGGTTTAAGAATTTCCTTTACATCATTAAAAGAGAGGAGCTTGTCTTTATCGGTGTGGATAAAATGTTGAATCCGGGAAAGGAAAGCCCGGCCCCTGGCCTTTGAAAAATCTTCCGTAGCTTGTATGGTAAACATATTTTTCATATTATTTTTCCTCGGTTTCAATTATGTAATGACTAAAGGCATTTACCACCAGGGTGTCCTTATACCGGGTGGTTCTAAGATCCGCTAAATCATAGAGGTGAATATGGCCATGGATGAGATATTTAGGTTTAAAAATCCGCATGAACCATAAAAATGCTTTAAAACCCCGGTGGCAGGGATCTTCCTTGTCATGGATGCCCCAAGGAGACGCATGGGTCAGGAGTATATCCAGAAATCTTCCTCGAAAGATCCGATTGATGATCAGCGCAGGAATGAGTTTTATAATTTCAAAGTTCATCTGGAATTCGGTATACTGATTTTCCCCCCGGTTATACCGCCTGGATCCCCCCAGTCCGGCTACAATAAGTCCTTCCTCAATTTTTACTTTGGAGCCAATATGAACGGCTCCAAAGCCATAGCTCGTATCCTCAGTTATCCAATTGTGCGGAACGGCCATGTTAGATGATTTGTACCGGTATAATTCGGCAAGGTTATGATTTCCAAATACAAAAAACAGAGATTTATTGAGGCTTGAAACGATAAATTCCAGGTATTCCATAGGAAGATCCCCGGCGCTTAGGACCACATCAATGTCCTTAAAACGTTCTTTAATAGAGTTTGAATACACGAGGGGATCGATATGATCGGATATACATAATATTTTCATAACCGAGGCTGTTTCAAAACTTCAGTTTTGAAACAGCAACCTTAGATTTAAAAGAAAAAGTGGACTTTCGATCACTTTTTCCAAAACTTTTTTCAAACCAACCGAGGTTTGAAAAAGGCCTCCATGTCTAAAAATACCTAATTTCACGAAAAAAGGCCGCATTTTCCCTTTAATTTCATAAAAAAAGGGAAAAGATTGTAGTAAATTCTGCCGAAAATTTACCAGAAAAACCCGATAATCCCGTATAAATGGGGGCTTTATCGGTTTTAGTTTTCTGAGGGCAGCTTGTATCATAGTCATAACTTTTTTCGCTTTTTATGGTATCTTTATTATTATGAAGATTAATTGTTTTATTCCTTCATGTCAAACCTTTGGAAGCAGGGTGGAAATATCATGGCGGGAACAAGTATGAAGAAAAAATTAAGTCTTGGTGTGATTTTATGGGTGTTATTTTGGTCCCCGGGATTTGCCCAGGATGCCTTTATCCAGGGAGAAGAATATTTTCTCCTAAATAAACCGGAGGCGGCCCTCCCTTTTTTAGAAAGTTCCCTGGCGGAGGATCCGGCAAATATCCGGGCCGGTCTTTATCTGGGTATAAGTTACCAGCAGCTTAACCGGTTGGATGACGCTATTGCGGTATTTCGAAAAATACTTCCCCGGGGAGGCAATGAAGCCGCCCGTATTGCCTTTAATCTGGGTAATCTCTATTATAGTAAGGGTAACATGAATTATGCGGAACAGTACTATACCCAAGCCATTGAGGCGGATCCCGCATATGCTTCAGCTTATTTGAACCGGGCGAACGCCCTAGTTCAGGCCGGTTCTCTAAAGGATGCTATCTCTGATTATGAACTTTACTTGTCGCTGGAGCCCCGGTCATCGAAACGATCCCGAATTGAGCAGCTTATAGCCTTCATCAAAGAAGAATTTGCCGCCGAAGAACGACGCCGGATCGAAGCGGAAGCCGCAGCCCGGGCCGAGGCTGAGCGGAAACAACGGCTTTTGGACGATATATCCGCTTCCCTTCAAGCCGCGGCAGAAGAAAGTACCGGCCTTTCTGCCGGTACCGAGGAAGTCCTGGGGTATGATGACGCATTTGAGCTGGAATAGGGATGCTAAATGAATAAAAGAGTCGTAGTTATTGGCGGGATAACCCTGGGTGCTATATTCATATTACTTACCATAGGGGCGATTTTTCTCTTCAACAAGGATAAAGAACAGGCAAAAGAGGAAGATGGCGGAGGGATAAATATCAGCCTTGACGAAGATACCGGAACTGGTATTTCTCGTAGCAATATCATCAGGCTCGCCCGGGAATATATGGAGCAGGAGGCTTATCAGCGGGCTCTGGATCTTTTGGACCGTCTTCTGATTGAAGATGTTTTCGATGAGGAAGCCCGTAATATGCGGGATACGATTTTGGCCGCCCAGAGGGAGGCCCTGGCCCGGGAGCATACGGTCAACCAAAGCAGACCTTCCTTGGACGAGATTGCCGCCATGGAACGGTTGGAGACGGAACGCCGCCGGAATGCCGAAGAGGAACGGGCCCGGGAAGAAGCCGAATCCGCAGCCCGGCTTGTGGCCGAGGCGGAACGGCGGGCCAATGAGGAGGCGGAAGCGGCCCGCCGCAAAGCGGAGGCGGAGGAACTTGCCCGGCAGTCCCGGGAATTACAAGCCCGGATGCGTCTGGTCAACGACTATATTTCTCAGGGAAAGGCCGCTGTCGGGGAGAATGATTTCAACGGCGCTCTAAAAGCCTTTGATACCGCCCTGTCCAATATGCCTTTAGGACAGCCCCGTTTTGAAGCGCAAAAGCTCGCGGAGGTAGCGGATACCTATTATAATGGGTATTCCAAAAATAAAAATAGTTCCGAAGGACAGGAAGCTCTTCGTGCCGCCCAAGCCCATGCCCGGGAGGCCATTGGAAAAGACCCATCCCAGGCTATGCCCCACAATACCCTGGGAAAGATTTACCGGGATCTCAGTCAATGGGATAATGCCGCGGAAGAATTTCGGGAAGCAGTACGATTGGAGCCTAATAATTTTATGTACTCCTATGAATTGGGACGGGCCTATTTCAGCTCCCGTAAGATTGCCGAGGCTCGGCAGGCCTTTGAAACGGTTACCCGCCTTAACACCCGGTTTGAACCCGCTTGGTACAACCTGGGGATTGTTCTTTATGAACTACGGCAGAGAGATGATGCTTTGGCCGCCTTCCGCCAGGCGGTGGCTATACGGCCCGATTATACCGCGGCTTACCGGGGGATAGGCCGTATTCTTTCCGCCAAGGGAGATACCCGGGGAGCGATTGATGCATTCAATCAAGTCCTGCGTTACGAGCCCAAGGATCTTGCCGCCCTGCGGGAACTGGGGGTGGTCCAGAGTGCTGCCGGGGATTATGCCGCCGCGGAGCTTTCCTTTGGTAAAGCTCTGGAG
The DNA here is from genome assembly GCA_031283755.1 of Spirochaetaceae bacterium. GTDB lineage: Bacteria > Spirochaetota > Spirochaetia > Treponematales > Breznakiellaceae > JAIRMO01. The sequence continues at coordinate 7,605 of JAITBE010000314.1, read as the reverse complement.
GCAGCTCCCGATGACGACCGAACCAACTACAATATGGCGGTGGTTAAGCTTGCCCTTAACAAAAGGACCGAGGCGGTAGGGTTCGCAAAAAAGGCTGTGCATGGGGCTCCGAATAATAAAGAATATAATTATACCCTGGGACTTGCCCATGAGGCGGCGGGGAATTCGGACGATATGGTTATGTCCTATACCAAAGCCGCTTCTTTGGATCCCCGGTATCTCTTACCTCGGATAAACCTGGGAAAATTTTATACAGCCCAAGGTTTTCCGGATCAGGCATTGGAAGTTCTCAGTGAAGCCTATCGGGTGGAACCGAATAATTTTGAAGTCAATAATAATATGGGGCAGGCTTACGCCAAACAGGAAAAATGGACCCAAAGCGTGGAACACTACGAACGGGCCTTGACCATTCAACCTAATAATACTACGGTACGGGAAAATTTAGCTTTGGCCTATATAGGCGCCGGGGACTTAACCAAGGCCCGGGATATTTACCGGGATTTGGTTAGGCTGGCTCCCAATAATTGGGACGCTATTTTGGCCTTAGGTAATACCTATGTCAGTCTTGGAGATGCGGATTCGGCCAAGCGGTATATCCAGGACCTTCTGACCCGTAACCCTGATTATTCCCGGAGGGCAGAAGCGGAAAGGATATTGTTAGAGTTATGAATTGGTCAAAGGCCGTACAAAACTCCGTCTTTATCGCTATCCTCATTATACTATTGGTGATAGTGGGCCGTCTTTTCGCCCCCTTTTTTACAGTCCTTCTATGGTCTACGTTGCTCTATATACTTTTAAGCCCCCTGCACCAACGGGTGATAAAAAGAATAAAAACCTCGGGTATAAAAGGGATGATATTAAAAAATATCTGGGCGGGGGTGTTTTCTTTAGGAACGGTGATACTCATCCTTATCCCGCTTTTTTTTGTTGCCGCCCAGTTTTTTAGACAGATCACGGAACTTATCCGTTTGGCAAGGGATACCTTTAACCATAACCCTGAAATTATCCGGGATATACTGGAAAAAATATCCGAATTTATCCGGGATGTTACCTCGGATCAGCTCATCATCAGCGCCGATGAAATTCAACGGAGAATAGTCGCCTATTTGAGTTCAAGCCTTCAGAACCTTATACAAATGAGCAGCAGTATAGCCCGGAATGTGGGCTCCTTTCTTTTGGGGCTGATCCTCATGATATTTAGTCTCTTTTTCTTTTATATGGATGGCGCCTATCTTTCCCGGCTCGTTCTTCATGCTGTCCCTATTAGGCAAGAGCATATTACCGCCCTGGTGGGGAAATTTAAGGATATCACGAGAAATCTTTTTTTTGGATACATTATGGTTGCGCTGGTTCAGGCAATTATGGCCTACATTGTTTTTATAATTTTCAGGGTCAAGGGGGCGCTGGTTTTTGCCGGCTTGACCTTAATCTGTGCTTTTATTCCCATGTTTGGAGCGGGTCTTGTATGGCTGCCCATAGGGGTTATCCGTATTCTCAATGGCGAGATCTTTAAAGGGATAGTATTTCTTATTATTTCGGGTTTTTTTATTTCTACCCTGGATAATTTTTTGCGTCCTATGTTCTTGCAAGACCGAATCCAGCTGCACCCTCTGATCATTTTCTTTGCTATCATGGGAGGGGTGATTGTTTTTGGGTTTAATGGTATTATTGTGGGCCCGATGGTAGTGATTTTTTTCTTAACGGTACTGGATTTGTTTCTTACCGAACATATGATAAAGCCGGATTAGGGGGAATAGAATGAATGCGATTATCACTGTGGTAGGTACCGATCGTGTTGGTATAATTGCCCGGGTAAGCGCTTTTTTGGCGGAACGGAATATCAATATAGAAGATATAAGCCAGACCATCTTAAAAGGTAACTTTGTCATGGTTATGATGGTTGACCTCTCCCAAGGCCGTGTTTCTCTGGAAAAGGTCAAAGAAGAACTTGGTGAAATTGGGAAAACCATGAAGGTATCCATCAGTATCATGCATGAGCAGGTTTTTAGTGCCATGCACCGTATATAAAAAGTTATGTTATTTACCCCATTTGAAATAAAAGAAACCGTGGATATGTTCCTGCGGTACAAGCTTGATATCCGGGCCATTACCTTGGGTGTGTCCCTACTGGATTGTATTTCCGTATCCGGCGAGGAGACCCGGAGGAGAATTCGGGAAAAACTCCTTAAAACGGCGGGATCCCTGGTTCATACGGGCCGGCAGATAGAAATCGAATACGGTATTCCTATTATCAACAAGCGTCTTTCGGTTACTCCCGTGGCTCTTATTGCCGGTTCTTCCGAGGATGAGGATTATACCCCCTATGCGGTGGTCCTAGATGAGGTCGCCAAGGAACTAGGCATTGACTTTGTCGGGGGCTTCTCTGCCTTGGTACAAAAGGGCTTTTGTCAGGGGGACAGACGACTTATTGATTCAATTCCTGAAGCTCTGTCCCTCACGGAACGGGTTTGTGCGTCGGTAAATGTGGCTAGTACGAAAAGCGGTATCAATATGGATGCAGTACGCCGTATGGGAGAGGTGATCAAGGCCGCCGCGGAAAAGACCGCCGGTGTGGATGGGATTGCTTGCGCTAAGTTAGTGGTATTTTGTAACGCACCGGAGGATAATCCCTTCATGGCCGGGGCTTTTCATGGAGTCGGAGAAGGGGAGGCATGCCTTAATGTGGGTGTTTCCGGTCCCGGGGTGGTAAAGGCTGCCTTGGAAAGCCATCGGGATGCTAATTTTGATGAGCTGGCGGATGTTATCAAAAAAACCGCCTTCAAGATTACTCGCATGGGTCAACTAGTAGGGATGGAAGCGGCCAAACGTTTAGGAGTTCCCTTCGGAATATTGGATCTTTCTTTGGCCCCTACGCCCGCTGTGGGAGATTCGGTCGCCCGGATCCTGGAAGAGATGGGCCTTGAGTCAGCGGGGACCCACGGAACTACCGCAGCCTTGGCCATGCTGACGGATATGGTAAAAAAAGGTGGGGTCATGGCTTCGACCCATGTGGGAGGATTTTCCGGGGCATTTATACCGGTTTCAGAGGACGAAGGTATGGTCGCAGCGGTGAGAGCCGGTTCCATAGGTATGGACAAATTAGAAGCTATGACCTCGGTCTGTTCAGTGGGACTGGATATGATTGCCCTTCCGGGTGATACCTCCGCCGCAACGATTTCGGCAATCATTGCCGATGAGATGGCCATCGGAATGGTAAACAATAAGACTACGGCCGTACGAGTCATCCCGGTTCCGGGTAAAAAAGCCGGAGAATGGGCTGAATTCGGCGGTCTTTTGGGAGGCACCCCTATTATGGCGGTAAACAAGGCGAAAAGTGAATCCTTTATAGCCCGGGGTGGTAGGATACCTGCTCCTATCCATAGCTTCAAAAATTAGGCTCCAGAGGGACAGAGCTGTTCGTGATACATACCATCAGGGACAGAATCTGGCCAGAACTTAACCCGGAAAAAATGTATTACTTCAGTATATCGGGACAGAATATTCTGCAATAATTTCGATATATCTTTTGGAGCCATGATACGGGTTCTCCAATTATTTCTTTTTGCCCTGAGATGAAATGCCAAAGCCCTCCAAATTCCCATTCTTCAGAACTTTTGACTAATTGGGCTTTTACCGGATTTTGAGAAATGTAATGAAATGTTTTTAAAAATTCGACACAATTATTGATGATCTTGGAAAAGAATCGCTCTCCCCACACATGACCGGTCTGAAAATGGGCCCGGTTCCATGCCATAGCAAAGACACTCAATATCCATTGCATGACACGGGATAAGGATTCATCCTTTCCAGGCCGAATAATAAGATGAACATGATTCCCCATGACAGAAAAATTGTCTATTTGGAATTTATATTTCTTTTTTGCCCGTTTTACGACATTGAGGAACAAAATCCGCATGGCTGTACAAAAAAGAACCATTTCTCTCCGGTTTGCCCGGATCGTCACATGGTAAGTGGCATTATCCTTAAGTTTTCTTGGGTGTCTCATAACTCTTTATATGGATCTCATATTTAGACTGCTTTAGGCATATCGTAAATTTTTACATCACTACCAATCACAAATCAGCTCTGTCCCCAAATCCTCAAATCACAAATCAGCTCTGTCCCCACCAATCATTACTGTCCTTTAATTTACATAAAAATTATAAAAAGTAATTGACATATTGTACTAGTTCATTTATGATTGTACTAGATGAATAGTACAATCATAAATCGAGGTATCAGTTTCTCGGTGGATCCGGAAAGTGGGTTCCCTATTTATAGGCAAATAATCCAACAGATAGAATATGCGATCCTGTCAGGACGGATGAAACCGGGGGATAAATTACCCACCATTCGTTCTTTGGCAATAGAATTGAGGATTAACCCAAATACGATTGTAAAAGCCTATGGAGAGCTGGAAATCCGGGGGATCCTAATCACCCAAGTGGGAAGCGGGACCTACATCTCCGATAAAAAACCGATTCAGGAAGTGGATGGACGAAATCGAAAGATCCAGGAAGTTATTAGTCGATTTGTTCAAGAGATGCAGAATTTAGGAGTCGAAAAAGAGGGAATTAAAAAACAGATTGAAAATTACTTTGTTTGGGAATTAAAGGAGGAGTAAAATGAAGTTTAAACGATCTACTCAGGAAAATAAAAATCCTGCGAATAAACAGCTTATTAAAAATATTCAGCCCCGGCAGAAACTTCGGGATTTCTCCCTAAATGTTCTTGGGATAGGTTTTTTAGGAATTGGTATATTATTTATCCTGGGAGGGTTATTTGTTACCAATTCTCTACCGTCCCTAATGGAATTAGGAATACTTCTGGGAGTACCCTGTATAACACTTATATTGTTGATTTTCTTTCCCCGATGGGGTGCAGGGATAAAAATATGCATTCTGCTAGTCTGTATCTTTGGAATTGTAGGTTTTCCACAATTAGCTCTGTCCCTTATTTTTGCGGCTATGACGGTACTTTTTGCCCCGGCAATACAAAAAGTGGAAGAATGGGAACGGGTCATTGTATTGCGTTTCGGTAGATTTTACCGAATTCGAGGGCCGGGTCTTTTTATACTCGTTCCTATCGCGGATAGGATTGCCCAAACGGTGGATCTTAGAATCAGGGTGACTGATTTTTCCGCCCAAGAGACCCTCACCTTGGATTCAGTGACGGTAACCGTGGATGCCTTGTGTTTCTGGCTTGTTTGGGATCCGGAAAAAGCGGTCTTGGAAGTTCAGAATTACGAGGAGGCGGTGATCCTTTCCTCAAAGACGGCTCTGAGAAATGCGGTGAGCAGTCATGATTTGACTACTTTCCTGGAAAGAGGGGATATCATTGAAAAGCAAATTCAGGGAGATGTGGATAAAAAAACTACCGAATGGGGAATCACCGTACAACATATCGAAATTACGGATATACAGATTCCGGAAGCTCTCCAGGATTCCCTTTCAAGGCTTGCCCAAGCAGAACGGGAAAAGAAAGGCCGGATCCTTCTGGCGGAAGCGGAAATAGAGATTGCCGGCAGACTGGAAGAGGCGGTTCAGATTTACACAAAAAACGAACCGGCGATGAAACTCAAAATCCTTTCTATTTTGAATGAAGGACTTAAAGCGGGGAATTCTATGATGCTGGTCCCCAATTCAATTACCGAGGAACTCAAGGCTAAAGATATTTTTGGACTTGAAGCACTTACAGAACTACGGCAAAAGGACAATGGAAAGAATGAGGAGAATAGCAAGCGGTAGGGGTCCTGTTTTGAAATTTTAAAAAACCGATTTGATCACAGAAGTATAGATGATAACTAAATAGTTAGATTATTATAACATTAAGGAGGAGTAACATGGCTGTAGTAAAAGCGGAAAATGTGGTAAAGAATTACGGCCTGAATGGCCAAACGGTACATGCCTTGCGGGGAGTGAATCTAGAATTTCAGCGTGGGGAATTCGCCGCCATCGCGGGACCCTCAGGGAGCGGCAAATCCACCTTCCTCCATTTGACGGGCTGTCTTGACACTCTTTCAGAGGGAAGTATGAATATCGACGGAACCGATATAGCAAAGCTTTCCAAAAAACAACTTGCCCTTTTGAGGCGTCATAGCATCGGGTTTATTTTTCAGGCCTATAATCTTATCCCGGTACTTACGGTAATGGAAAACATCACTTTCCCTCTAATCCTTTTAGGGATAAACAAGCAGGAAGTGAGGGACAGAGCTCGGCAAGTTCTACATGATGTGGGCCTTGAGAAAATGGAAAACAGGCGGCCGAAGGAGATGTCCGGAGGACAGCAGCAGCGAGTGGCTATTGCCCGGGCCCTGATAAAACGGCCCGTACTGATTCTGGCGGACGAGCCTACCGCGAATCTTGACTCAAAAATAGGCCGGGAAATCCTGGAACTCATGGTAAAACTTAATAAAAGCGAAGAGACCACCTTTATCTTTTCAACTCACGACCAGATGGTGATGGACTTTGCCCACAGGATCATCCGCATCCGGGACGGACAGGTTGAATCGGACGAGGTGAAGTAAATGACAATTTCAAGCGCAATCGAATTGAAACGGCTGGCCCTGCGCAACCTGGCGCGGCACAAGGTCAAGACCATCCTCACCTGCGCGGCGATCATGGTGAGCGTCGCGGTCTATATCTGGATGGACAGTTGGCTCGGCGGCGTATTTTTGGAATCCCGCCGGAATATCATCAACTACGAAACCGGCGCGGCGAAGCTGCAGACCAAACTCTATTTCGACAAAAAGGACGATCTGCCCAGTTACGAGACCTTCGGCGGCTGGGAGGACTACGCCGCGGTCCTCGATGATGCGGGCTATGACGCCGCGCCCCGTTACGCATTTTCGGGAACCATGTATTCCCTCACCGGTTCCGCGCCCCTGGTGATCTACGCCTGCGATCCCGCGGCGGAAGCGCGGACCCTGGCCTATACGGAGTATATCGAGCTGGGCCGGTACATCCGTAACGGCGAGTTCGGTATTGCCCTGGGACTGATGACCGCGGACAAACTCAAGGTGGGCGTTCCCACGCGGCCGGAACCTGCGGAACTGGAGGAACTGATCGCCTCAGGCGGTTTTGGCCCCGGTGACGAGGCCTTTATCCGCTCCTGTTACACACCCATGGAAGTCAAGGCCCAGTTCATGGAAACCAAAGAATACGCCGGGGAGCGGGCCAAAGACCGGCTGGTCCTGAAACGGGACCTTCCCCGCTCTGACTTGGACCGGCTCTGGGATCTTGTGGACGCTGCGGGACGCAACGATGTGCGGGTCTCCACGGTTATCGACTACAAGATGGCCCCGGACTCGATCCGCCGGGACAAGTGGGACGCGGACCTCTGGCCCCTCCTGAGCGCGGAAGAACAGGGGCTTGTGGCCGCGGCTTACGAATACGACGAACTTACCGGCGCGTACCTCCTGGCCGCGGAAGACCCGGCGAAACGGGATGCGGTCCTGGCCGCCATGATCCGCGCGGACTTTTCCGGCGCGGTCCGCCATGTGAACCAGGTGATCGATGTCAAAGTAGCGGGCCTCGTGAACTCCCCGGACCCGGCCACCAACTTCAACATCGGCTATATGCCCCTGGACGTTTTACAGGACGAGGC
>JAITBE010000244.1 GCA_031283755.1 Spirochaetaceae bacterium | reverse complement strand
GCCTGGAAAAGAGAGAGCACGGCACGGGAAGAGGAACGGGCCCGCGAGGAAGCGATCGAAAAAGAAAAAGCACGGCGTTCGGCTATAAACAAACAACGGATAATCAATTTCAGAAAAGGGGTTGAGCATTGGGTAGAATATCAGGAAATGGCCGCGTTTCTGGGTGTTGTAAAAGAAGCTTTTGAAAAAACGGATAGAAAGAACGCAGACACAAAAAAATGGATTCAATGGGCGGAAAACTACCTGTCAAATTATTCTGTCATCTCTGAAGATATGATACGGTATGATGTAGAAGAATACCGGGCGGAAAAAACAAACTCCTGGCAAAAGCCTGCTCCGCCGCCGGAGGAACCATATAACTATTGGAAACGACCCTGGTATCAAAGAGGAGTACACAGATGACCACGAGGCGGGATATTGAAAACGCCCTTATGCGGGGGGCCGATTCGCTGCGGGATACTTTGGACGCGGCGAACTATAAGGATTATGTTTTGCCTGTCATGTTCTTCAAATATTTGAGCGATTCCTATGAGGACGAGGTTGATAAACTCGTAACGAAGTACAAAGGGGACAGGAACCGCCTGGAACGCCAGAAAAAGTACCTCCCCTTTACCATTGCAGAAGAAATTTCTTACAAAAAACTGTTTGCGGAACGGCGCAGCGACAATCTGGGGCAGCTTATCAATATGACCCTGCGGAAAATCGAGGACGACAACCACCAGCAGCTTGCGGGGGTGCTTTCCGCGGTGGATTACAACAGCGAAACAAACCTGGGGACCAGGGAACACAAAAACGCCATACTCCGGGATCTGCTTGAAGACTTTATCGGCCTGGACCTCCGGCCCTCGCAGATTGAAGTAAAAGAAAACCAGGTGCCCGCGGATGTCATCGGCGACGCCTACGAATACATGATTGGGGAATTTGCCGGCATGGCGGGGAAAAAGGCCGGTTCCTTCTATACCCCGGCGGCGGTGTCGGAAATAATGGCCCGCATCGTGGATGCCCAAAGCGGGGAACAGGTTTACGACCCTACCTGTGGCTCCGGTTCCCTGCTTATAAAGGCGGCAAAGCGGCAGCCAAAAAACCAGATAGCCATTTACGGCCAGGAGGTGAACGGTTCTTCCGTATCTATGGCAAAAATGAATATGTACATCCACGAGATCAACGACGCCCACATCACCTGGGGCGATACGCTGGCAAACCCTCTTTTCCTTGATACGGACGGCAACCTGATGCACTTTGACGCCATTGTCGCCAATATGCCCTTTTCCAAGGACAAATGGGCGGCGGGGTTTAACTCCGGCAGTGAGGCGGCGGGCCGGGGTAGAAAGGAATTCAAGATGGAAGCCTCCATGGACAAATACCACCGCTTTGACTGGTGCGTACCCCCGGCCAGCAAAGGGGACTGGGCCTTCCTCCTCCACATGATAGCAAGCTGCGCCCACGGCGGTAGAATAGCCGCCGTGGCTCCCCACGGGGTACTTTTTCGCAGCGGCGCCGAGGGCATTATCCGCCGCCGGGTTATCGACGAAAACATTCTGGATGCGGTAATCGGCCTGCCGGAAAACGTCTTTTTTGGGACCAGTATTCCCGCCTGTATCCTGGTTTTTAAGAAAGACCGCAAAAACAAGGATGTTGTTTTTATTGATGCCGGCAAAAAAGACGAGCAGGGTAATCTCCGCTATATAAAAGGCAAGAACCAAAATATCCTTACGGAAAAAAACATCGGCGACATTGTTGGGGCCTACAAAAAACGGAAGAATGTAGAAAAATTTGTGTACGCCGCGTCCATTAAGGAAATCCAGGACAATGAGTATAATCTCAATATTCCCCGGTATGTGGATACCTTTGAGGAGGAAGAACTGATCGATATTGAGGAAGTTCAGCAAAACATCAAGCGCCTTAAAGCGGAGATAACTAAAGCCGAGGCAAAAATGGACGGATATTTGAAGGAACTGGGGTTGTAGAATGTCAAAAATAATTGTTCAGGAAACGGAAATAACGGTTATCCAAATAAACAATGAAGACTATATATGTATAACCGATATGATTAAAGCAAAGGATGGGGAATTTTTTGTGAGCGATTGGCTTCGGAATAGAAATACCCTCGAATATATCGGTATTTGGGAACAAATAAACAATCCCGGTTTTAATTATGGCGAATTCGCCATAATTAAAAACAAGTCAGGGTTAAACAGCTTTAAAATCAGCGTAAAAGACTTTGTTCAAAGAACAAACGCAATAAGTTTGCAAGCAAAGGCCGGCAGATATGGGGGGACCTATGCCCATAAAGACATTGCCTTTCAATTCGCCATGTGGATTAGCCCTGCGTTTCAAATATATATTGTCCGGGAATTCCAGCGGCTTAAAGAAGCAGAGCAAAATCTTATCGGCTGGAGTGCAAAACGGGAATTATCAAAGATAAATTATCATATCCATACTGACGCAATAAAACAGAATCTTATCCCGCCGGAATTAACGGCGGAACAGATGTCCGTTATTTATGCCAATGAAGCCGATGTATTAAATGTTGCGCTGTTTGGCATTACCGCGAAAGAGTGGCGTAAAAAAAATCCCAATTTGAAGGGTAATATCAGGGACTATACCGGTATCAATGAGTTGATATGTCTTTCTAATCTTGAAAATATTAACGCCGTCTTAATTAACGATGGGGTAGAACAAAAAGACAGGCTAAAAAAACTAAACAAAATAGCCATTCAACAAATGACAATTCTTGCGGAAATAGAAAACAGAAAACTGCTAAAATACAATGGAGACCAATAATGAAAGCGGTTATCAGGAAGCGTATTGAGGCAGTCAGGCGGGGGGAAGTTCCCGAGGGGTATAATGCTCACTTTGGGACAAGCCCCAAATCATGGAAGCGATTTAAATTGAATGAAATTTGTGAAAAATTTACAAGAAAGAACACGGATAATATTATAAAAACGGTCTTCTCTAACAGCGCTGTTGACGGAGTTGTATTACAGAGTAATTTTTTCGAAAAAAGCATAGCAAATGATGATAATACCGCGAATTATTTTGTTGTCGAGAATGGAGATTTTATTTACAATCCCAGAATATCCAGCAATGCAGCCTATGGACCTATAAATTCAAATGAATTAAACATAAAAGGTATCGTTTCCCCCTTGTATACCATTTTTCTTCAAAAAGATCATAAAAACGTAATGTATAAGGATTAGTTCAACAATAATATGGACAAATCATTAAGGTAGGATACAGTAGTTCCACGATTCAAAAGGGGTGATTTTTACCAGGTTAATCGCTGCAAAATCTTCATCAGACACTTTTTGGGCAAGCCCGTATTCACTGGCATCGCGAACACAAATCACGGTAAGGCCGGTGGCCGTTTGAGTTGTTCCAATCAGGTCAATGGCGGTTTGAACATCAATTAACGGCTGTCCTTGCCACTTTTTGGTTATATAGCAAAACAAGCGGTGTTCTACGTTGTTCCATTTTGATGTACCGGTGGAAAATGCGATACGAAGATTTCCACATGGGTACGGCTCGCAAATTGTTGAAGCTGGTATTTCCACTGGAAAGGTATGTTTGCCTAGTGTCTCCCACCAGCGCGAAATGCTTTCAACCGCAAACTCGCTGGTGTCATGACTGGCGCCCACATTATTGTTGACAGTATAGACGCCGTATGGCGCGATTTTCCCCAGTTCTTTAATAGGGAAGTCATGGTCAAGCACCTTTCGCAGTTACTTTTTCGCCCGGTATTCACTGCCGTCATTCTTGAAGTTCCCTATCTTCTCTTTTTTCTTTGTATCAACAGAAATTACCGGGTCACCGGTTTCCAAAAATGCGGCGGCGGTCTCGTTTATATATTCAAATTGGGCGTTCCTGTCCGGATGCGGTTCGCCGGCCTGCAACATTTTCTGATTTGTCTGTTTGCTGTAACCTGTTGCGTCAAGTATTTTGCCTATGGTGACATACCCCACAAAGATACGGTCATGCTCCAAATCTGTTTGTATTTTTCTTAAACTTTCGGTTGTGTACGACAGTACCCGCGTTTATTTGATGAAAACATTATAGCATAAGTAAACTAATTGTTCAAGTTATTTTTGAACTAATCCTAAGGGCCTGAGTTATTGAGGATCATCAGGAGATCGGTTTGCTTTACCCCTTCTCCCCCGGCAAGTTTTACCGGGGCGATCTTGGGCCGAAATTTTATCTTTCCTTCCCGGCCCTCGGCGGTAAAAAGGGTTCCGGGGGGATAATCCCCCTCCAGGATCAGAAGCGACAGGGGATCCTCCAATTCTTTCTGGATGGTCCGGCGCATAGGCCGGGCGCCGTATTTGGGGTCCCAGCCCTTCTCCACCAGGAGCCGCCGGGCCGCGGGAAGGAACCGCAGGTAATACCCCTGCTCTTCGAGGCGGCCGGCCAGTTCCTTCAACTGAATGTCCAGGATAGTCTCCACCTGTTTTGTGTCCAGGGTATGGAATATCACCACATCGTCCACACGGTTAATAAATTCGGGGTTGAAGAGCCGCCGCAGTTCCGAAAGGGCCGCGGCTTCGATTTCCCCGGGGTTCATGAGCCCCGTCCCGGAAGAGAACCCCAGCCGGGAATCCCGGGAAATTTCCCGTACCCCGGCGTTGCTGGTCATAATGATCACCGTATTCCGAAAACTCACCGTATGCCCCAGGTTATCCCGGAGTTCCCCCTCTTCCAATACCTGCAAAAGGAGATTAAACACATCGTGATGGGCCTTTTCGATTTCATCAAAAAGTACCACCCGGTAGGGGTTCCGGCGGATCTGCTCGGTCAGGATACCCCCTTCCTCGTAACCGATATAGCCCGGGGGCGCCCCTACCAGCCGGGACACGTTATGTTTTTCCATAAAGTCCGACATATCGATCCGAACCAGGGAATCCTTGCTGCCAAAGAGGTACTCCGAGAGGCTCTTGGCCAGGAGCGTTTTCCCGACTCCGGTGGGCCCCAGGAATATGAAGGAACCCATGGGCCGGGAATGGTTGGATATTCCCGCCCGGGACCGGCGTATGGACGAGGCGATCCGCTTAACCGCGTTATCCTGGCCGACCAGGGATTTATGAAGTTCCGCTTCTATCTTGAGGAGCCGCTTGGATTCCTGTTTCTCAAGGCGGGTAAGGGGTATTCCGGTGGTTTCAGCCACCACCCGGCGGATATCCGCCTCGTCTACCGCCGCCCACTCACTCCCCTCCGACCGTTCCCAGACATCCCGGGCGGTCTCCAGGCGGATCCGCAGATTCCGTACCTTATCCCGAATATCCGCGGCCCGCTCATAATCCTGGGCCGTTACCAGGGCGCTTTTTTCTTCGGTTAATTGCCGTATTTCAAATTCAATATCAACAATTTCCGGAGGCTGGGAATTACACGCCAGCTTCTGCATGGCCCCGGCTTCGTCCAGGACATCTATGGCCTTATCGGGCATAAAACGGCCGAAGATATACCGCTGGGCCAGCCGTACCGCGGCATAAACCGCTTCCCCGGTATAATGTACCCGGTGGTACTCCTCGTAATGTTTCTGGAGGCCCCGGAGGATTGCCAGGGTTTCGTCAAAACTGGGTTCATCCACCAAAATAGCCTGAAAACGCCGTTCCAAGGCGGCGTCCTTTTCAAAATGTTTACGGTATTCCGCCAGGGTAGTGGCGCCGATACATTGGACATTCCCCCGGGACAGGGCGGGTTTGAGCATATTTGACGCATCAATGGTCCCCTCGGCGCCCCCCGCGCCGATAATAGTATGGATCTCATCAATAAAGAGGATCACGTTCCCCGCCTGGGCGATTTCCTTCATGATCTTTTTAAGCCGTTCCTCAAACTCCCCCCGGTATTTGGTACCCGCTACCACGGAACCTATGTCCAGGGAAAGGATCCGCCGGCCCGCCAGGACATCGGGAACATCCTCCCCCACCAGAAACTGGGCCAGGCCCTCCACAATGGCGGTCTTTCCCACCCCGGGCTCCCCCACCAGGACCGGGTTATTTTTGGTCCGCCGGGCAAGGATCCGCACCGCCCGCTCAATTTCCTTACGCCGTCCCACCACAGGGTCGAGTTTCCCCGCCTTTGCCTGACCGGTAAGGTCCCGGGAAAACTCATCCAGGGTGGGGGTAAGGACGGGGTAACTTACCGGAATGGCCCTGCCGCCGCCATGGATAACAGGATGCTCTTCCCGGGAATTGTCTTCTTTCCGTATGTAATAGGGATCATATCCATCGGGATAACGGTACACCCCGGTGTCTTTGGTATTTATCCTCCGGTTGAAATTGGTTTGTACCACCACCCGGAGCATATCCGCATCCAGGTTCCGTTGATACAGGTAAATTTGAATAGGAGAATTCTGTTCCCGCATGGCGGCAAACAGGATATGTTCAGTACCGATATAATCATTCCCCATGTTCCGGGCTTCTTCTCCGGCCGCGTCCAACATGGTTTTCGTCCGTTTAGCGGGGGGCACATCCCCATGGAGCAAGGAACCGGGCATCCGGGGAATTTCGTTTTCCAGGGCATGTCTGAATTCCAACAGATCTATCTTGAGGTACATCAGGGCTTTACAGGCGACTCCCCCCCCCTCTCTGAGGAGGGAAATAATAATATGCTCAGGCAAAAGTTGATCCGAATTATACCGGCGAGCCTCTTCCTGCGCGTCAATATACAACAGCCGTTGTACCCTTTGGGTTAAACCTTTTATCAACACCTTCTCCATTATCGAATAATATGGCACCTCCCCAAAACAGAGGCCCTATAATCTTTCCGGAACAAACCCATTTAGACACCTACTCTCTCTTATTATACCATATTTAGCCCCATTATACAAGAAAAACCCAGAAAATAGAAAAATTGTCTTCTATAAGATAACCGGGGCAGACCCGGTTAACGGGCGAGCCAGCCCCCGTCTACGGCAATGGTATACCCGTTGATATAGTCCGCCGCCGCCGAGGCAAGGAAAACCGCCGCGCCGGCAACATCCAGGGGCGTACCCCAGCGGCCCGCGGGGATCCGGCCCAGGATTGCGGCGCTCCGGTCCTTATCCGCCCGCAGGGCCTCGGTATTATCCGTAGCCATATAGCCCGGGGCTATGGCGTTGGCGTTAATATGGTATGGGGCCCATTCGTTGGCCATCAGCATGGTCAGGGTCCGCACCCCGCCTTTTGACGCGGTGTAGGAGGGTACCCGGATGCCCCCCTGGAAGGAAAGCATGGAGGCGATATTGATGATCTTTCCTCCCGTACCCTGTTTGATAAACTGCCGGGCCCCGGCCTGGCACATAAAAAACAAGGTTTTAAGGTTCAGGTTGATCACATCGTCCCAGTCGGCCTCGGTAAAATCCACGGTGTCGTTCCGTTTGATAATCCCCGCGTTATTAACCACGATATCAACATGGCCAAAAGCCTGTAAGGCCCCCTCAAAAATTCGGGGAACCGGTTCCCGGGAAACGAGGTCCGCGGAGAAATACTCAAATTTTGTTCCCGCCTTTTTTATAAGTTCCCCGGTGGCATCCGCCTGTGGAGCCTGACCAACCCCAAACACATTGGCCCCGGCTTCCGCCAGGGCAACGCCGATACCCTGGCCAAGCCCCCGGCCGCATCCGGTAACAATCGCGGTTTTCCCGTCCAGCCGGAATAGATCTAAAATACCCATACAAAACCTCCTTACCGGGCTGTTTCAAAATTACCCGAGTTTTGGGATTGACTCAAGCCTTTTGAAAAAGGCCGCTTTCCTCCCCCGGACCGGAGGGTTTAGAAAGTATAGGTCAATCCCAGTTTTATAAAATTATTATCCCGGTACTGCCCCAGTTCCCCCCGGCGGTTCCCCGCGAAGACGCCGCCGGAAAATTCCAGGACCACATCGTTTCGGGTCCAGAAAAGGCCGGGCAGGACATAAACATCCCGGTCCTCTATCCCCCAGATCACCGCGGTTCTCAGCTCCAGTTCATCCCGGAGAAACTTCTTTGAGAGGATCCCCGTCATCCGGGTGGAACTGGTTTTTTTACCCGCTTCAGTATCAATGGCTATATTATCGGTAAGCCGGCGGTGTAAGAGTAGGATGGTCTCATTCACCTGGAGGTTGAGGTTTATACCCCAGAGGAGATCCCGGTCAAAGCCCAGGGACCAGGCAAGGAAGGGGTTGTATACCCCCCCGTCCTCCCCGGAGAGGTCCCCGGTGATATGAGCCGCCAGTTCCGCCCGGAGATTGAAGCCCCCTAAAACACCGGCATAATCCGCGCCGATCTGGTGATAGGGGTTATAGGCAGCCAGGGGTGTCAACAGAGATGCGGGGTATTGCTGCCAAAAATCTTTCAGCCCCTCTAAAGTTACCGCGGGCTGGGGCAGCCTGCCGTAATAATACTGGAACCCCAGGTCGGATGAACCCCAGGTGGTGGTAAACCGGAGCCCTCCCTGGGCATAATCCAGGGAAAAGGTATCGGGAGAGGTTATGTCGAAGGAAGCCGTGGAAAGGCCCGCAAGGGCGGCCGCAATCTGCGCCGGAGGTACTCCGGGGGGGATTGAATCATACAGCCAGCGGATCACCCCTTGAGAAATTTGGGAGGGCAGTTCGTTGAACCGGGAGGGCGTCCAGCGTCCGCCGGTGTCGAAACGATGGCCTTCAAACCAGGGGACAAAAACAGCCTCCAGCTTTGAAAAATCGCCGAATCCGTAGGAAAGGTGGACCATGGGCCGGGCTATTTTCAGGCTCTGGATGTCGGTCATATCCGTCAGATCCCGGTAATCCAGGGGGTTTACCACGTCCAGGGGGCCCAGGCTGTCCGCCTTGCCCCAGGTGAGTTTCCGCAGGCCCCCTTCGATATTGAAGGAGCCGAAATAGGCCCGGACATAGGCCTCGTCGATTTCAACGGGGGAAGAAGTCCCGTCAAAGACGGGCCTGAGATTCAGGTTGATAACCCCGTCGGCATTGGTCCCGGAAGCGGCGAAGTTGAGTTTCCCGGAAAAGATATTCCCCAAGGCGCCGGAAAATCCGCCCCGGGGCTTAAGGTCGTGGACATACCCCACTAATTCCGCGCTAATCTCACCCCCGATACGGATTCCTGGTATGAGGAAACTTACGGGAGTGGGGGACGCCTCCGCCGCCTCTTCCCCATCGAAGCCAAAGCCAAAATCATCCTGTGCACCCAAAGGCGACAAAAGGATACAGAAAAGGGCGCAAAAAAAGAAAAAAACCTTCCCTCTCACCTGGGCCTCCCTGTTTCAAGGTAGCCGGTGGTAAAAACCCCCTCCGGAATGGGATCGTCGTATTTGAGGATGGTGGTGATGGTGGTGGAGGTTCCCGCGGCGATGGTGGTCATCCGGGTTACCACCGGGCTTAACCGGCCCTGCACTTCTTTGACATCCAGAATTTCCACCTGCTTAACCAGGGTTCCCCGGCGGTCGTAGAGTTCTATCTTATAGGAGATGAGGGAGGCCTTGTCTATCCACTGTACCATTTTGGAATATTGGTAGGACTTATCCTTGGGCGTTGATTCAATCACGTAGCAGGTACGGCCGTTGAGGCTCTCCTCCCGCAGCAGGGTATGGGTGTCCAATTCCGCGTCCCGGCTGGCGGAAGAAATATCGTCGTAAGAAAAATCGGTCCCCATAAAATTACCGGAACCTTCGGAGGCGGCGATCCGCCGGACCTTTCCCAGGGCGGGGAGGAAGATCCACCGGTCATCGGGGTTTCCGGGGTTTTCCATGGTGAGGAACCGGGTGTTGGCCACCGAAGGGGGGCGCTGGAATACGATGATGGTTCTGGAACCCCGGGGCCCGTCCTTGGAATACTGATCCAAAACCCGTTCGCTGACGGCTCCGTCCTTGGCGGTAATCACCATCCGGGACCGGGAAGAAACCGTATCCGCGGTAATCCGGTCCCGGGAAGATCGGACTATGGATTGGGCGTCCTGGGCATAGCCCAACGCAAGGCAGGTAAAAAAAATCCCCCAGAAAAACAGCGCCCGTTTCAAACCCCGGTTGGTTCCGGAACAGGCTTGGGGAAAAGCGGTAATAGGGCCGCTTTTTTCTTTTAAATCTAAGGCCGCTTTCCCGAAAACTGAATTTTTTGGAAAGCCTCTGTTTTTTTTCATTTTTTACTCCTCCCCACAAATTTGGGTTTAATCACGGTAAGCAATACCGGTATCACCGTCAGACTTACCAGGGCGCTGGTTCCCATGGTAAGGGCGATAAGGAGCCCCAGATCCCCCAGCATATTAAACTGGGAAAAGGCAAGAACCCCAAAACCGGCGCCCACCGAGACCGCGTTGATAATAATGGCCTTTCCCGAGGTGGCAAAGGTCCTCCACAAAAAATCACCCTTTCCGCCCCCGGATGCGAGGTACTCCCGCTTATAGGCTCCCAGGTAGTGGATGGTATAATCGATCCCTATTCCCACGGAGATACTGGCCACCATGGAGGTTCCGATGTTCAGTTTTATGCCCAGGAAGCCCATCACCGCGAAATTGATAAGGATCGAAATGGAAAGGGGGGCAATGCCGATTAAACCCGCTACCGGAGACCAGTTGGAAAGGGTAATGATGAGGAATACCGCAAAAAGGGAGATAAACACCGAAGTTAGCTGGGATTGTACCACCAGGCGGTTGATGGAACCTTCCACCAGGGCGCTGCCCCCAACGATCACCCTGAGGGTTTCCGGGAAATAGGCCGCCACATAGTTGTGTATTTCCCCGATGATCTCATCGGTGTCTTCCTGTCCAATGGTCCGCATCTGGACCGTGGATTTTATCGCCGTCGGTTCCAGGGGATCATTGGCATAGGCCTCGATATTTCCGGAAAGCAGTACCAGGTAATTGGATACCAGGAAGCCCAGTTCCTCCGGGGAGGTCTTTCCGTACCGCTTTGGGTCCCGGGGGACCTCGTAATAGGCGGCCCCCTCGTAATTCACCAGGCGCTTAAATTCCCGGACCAGTTCATTGGCGTTCATGGACCGGTCCCTGCCGGAGCTGGCGGCCTTATCCAAAAGGGCCGCCAATTCCTCCGGGGTATAGGCCCGGTCCGGCCCGGCGCCGCCGGAAGAAGTTTCCGCCGTCCCGAAATCGCCGGTTTCTACTCCCCCAGCGCCGTCACCGGAAAAGCCGAAACTTTCGTCAAGGCCGCCAAAACCGCCGCCCGAGAAGCCGAAATTTTCATCAGCGTTCCCGTCCTGGTCAAAGCCGTCAAACCCAAAGCCGTCCGTGCCGGTTTCGGCTTCGGCTTGGGAAAAACCAAAACCCCCATCCGTCCCGGTAAAAACCGGAGCCGATAAACCTTCGGGGCTTTCATCGGCGTTAAAGACCTGGTTGATCCGTTTGACCATATCCGTAAAACCCATCACCTTGCCCACCCGGGGGACCCGTTCTTCCAGGTAACGGTTCAGATCTTCCATAAGCCCCAGGGTGTCGGGGTGGAGGATGGTTTCAGGCTTATCCGCCTCGATCATGACGCTGACCACCTTGGATCCGCCGAATTTTTCCCGGATAAACCGATCCGACCTATAGATGTCGGTGGTGGATTTAAAATATTCCACCATCACATTGTCCGCGATTATTTGGGAGAGGCCGTAGAGGGATACCAGAATCAGCCCCGCGGTTACAACCAGGACGGTATATTTTTTCCTTACCACGGAAGAAAAGGCATTGGCGATACCCTTGCTTAAGGAATCGTAGCCGCCGTTTTCTACCGGCGCCTGAGCCCCGGAACGGGAAGGCCGGACCATCTTCGGCCCCCGGATGAGGAGCAGGGAGGGGATCAGGGTGACGGCAATGGCAAAGGATACCATTACCCCAAAGCTGGAAAAAAGCCCGAATTCCCGGATGGGGACCACCGGGGTAAAACAGCAGGAGGCAAACCCCACAAAGGTGGTCAGGGCCGCGAGGAAGATGGGTTTTCCTATCTGCCGGAGCAGGGAAAAAATAATTTTCCGGTGTTCTTCGGGGCTTACGGCGGCGCCCTTGAGTTGCATATCCCCGATATAGTGGGTGATCACGTGGATCCCATAGGCGCTGCCCACCGCCACCAGGATCACCGGCAGTATGGTGGAGATAACCGAAAGTTTAACGCTAAAGAGGGGCATGGCCCCGATGGACCAAATGACGGCGATCAAAACCGTCAGGAGGGGGAGGACCACCGCGCTCACCCGGCGGAATGAAAAAAACAGGATCAGCAGCACCACGATGATCACCAGGGGAACCAGGAGGATAAGGTCCGCCTGGATCGCCTCGTTCACGGTGGCGCTTAACACCGGGACCCCCGTAACATACACCTCCGCGGAATGGGCGAACATTTCCCGGGCCAGGTCCCGGATTTTAATAAAATTCGCCACCACGTCAGGCCGGCCGGCATCATCCATGGGGATGTCCAGGGACACCATGATCTGGGTGGCGGTAAAATCATCGGAAACCAGGACCCGCTCGTAGAGGTTCCAGGAGAGAAGCCGCTGTTTTAATTCGGCAATCTCCTCCGGGGTCCCGTCGAAATGGTCACCCACCAGTTTTTCTACCAGGATGGTATCGCCGGAACCGGTGATATAATCGGTACTTATGATGGAGTTAACGGAATCCACGATGTCGATTTCTTCGATCCGCCGTATATATTCTTTGATTTGGCTTAAAAATTGGGCGTCGAAGATGGTTCCGTATTTCCGTTCCAGGCCGACCAAAATAAACAGGGAGCTTCCAAAGGTATCGTCGATATATTCGGAGGTGATCCGGGCTTGATCGGTTTTTGGTATGAACCGGAAGTTGTTGTTATCCAATTCCATCCGGGGAAGCTGGAGGGCAAAAAACAGGGTTATTATTCCGATAACCGCCGTAATAAGCCGGGGATGTTTAAAAAATTTTTCCATAAATACCTCTTTCCGGCCGTGGATTACGGCTCAGCCTTATCCGGTAAACTAAAAAGGGAGCGGGGAATTCCTTCCTTCGCGATACCCCGGAGGATGATTTCAAAAATATTTTTCATTTCGCCGATAACCGGAAGGACTGTTTTGGAATCCCGGCGTATTTTTGCCGAATTATCCACAATATAAGAAAAAATGGTGATAATCACATGAGAAATGGTTCCCGTATTAATAGAAGGATCAAAAAAACCCTCAGCTATCCCCTGTTCGGTTAGTTCTTTGAGCAAAAAATATATATTCGCCGAGGCTTCATCCGTGAGCGGGGGTTCCTCCAATGACAAAAAGGGAAAGGCCGGGGCCAGATAATTCCATATATACATGATCACAATGATATCTTCGGATTCCCCGAAAAGGGTAACATAACTGGTCCACAGGGTTTTTAGGGCGTCCAGGGCCGACGCGGCGGGATTAAGCCGGGAACGGACATACTGTATAAAGCGGTCGGTGCTTTCCCGGAGGATCTCTTTAAACAAAACCTCTTTGGAGGGGAAATAAAGGTAAAGGGTGGCCTTGCTCAGTTCTGTTTTTTGAGCTATATCCGCCATACTCACCGCTTCCGCCCCATGTTCCATGATAAGTTCTTTGGCACATCCGGTGATCAGGGCCTTCCGTTCCGCTTTTTCCCGATCCTTACGTTCTTGAATTCCCAAAGCAGCCTCCTCAGTATGACCGGCGGTTATTTTTTTTCCCATCGTATTTTAATAACTAATAAAATTATTATAACCCATAGTCATCTATGTCAAGGGGAATTTAACGAAAAAATGGTAAAATTTAAGATTTCAAAAAAGCCGCGG